>JARLIT010000356.1 GCA_031291575.1 Ancalomicrobiaceae bacterium | reverse complement strand
GCGGCGACCGGCTCGGCGCGCACGTATTTGCCGCGCGTCGCCCGCACCGATTTGACCGGCACGGAAGCATCGACCTCGCGGATGACGGTTGCCACCATCTCGCCGCCCTGGTTGACCTCGGCCATCAGGCAATCGGCGGAAAGCGCGTGATAGAGCCCGACGGCGCGGGCCGCCCAATCGCTCGGGCGGGCGCCGGAAATCGAGTGATCGGCGATGACATAGGCAGTGCCGTCGGGACCAAGGCCCGCGGCGACGATGCCGCAGGCATCCGCCGTCCGCGTCGACGTTGCCGGCGGATCGACGGCGACGACGATGCGCGAGAGGTCCGGTGCGGCCTGAACTCTGAGCTTGTCGATCTCGGCGCGGCGAAACAGCGCATCCGCCCGGTCGTCGATCAACTCTCCTTCGAGTTCCTGCCGACCAAGGCGCGTGCCGTTGTAACGTCCGACGACAGCATCGAGGAAACGCGGCGCTAGGTTGAAAGCATTGGCCTTGGTCGAGGCCCGCGTCACCACCGTTCCTGCCTCCGACAGGAGCCGGCGCAACAGCGGGATCGGGCGCGGCGTAGTGGTCGCCACCTGGCGCGGATTATCCCCGAGCCTCAGCCCGAACTGCAGCATGTCCCAGCACTCCTCGGCATGGCGCCATTTGGCGATTTCGTCCGACCAGGCGGCGCCGAACTGCGGCCCGCGCAAGCTTTCCGGATCCTCCGACGAGAAGGCCTGGGCGATGGCGCCGTTGGCCCATTCGAGCCGTCTGAGCGAGGTTCGCCACACCGGCCGTTCGGCGCGGCGATGCACAGACAGGAGCCCTGAGACGCCTTCGATCATCACGTCGCGGACGTCGGCGTAGGTCTCCCCGACAAGCGCGATGCGGCCGATGCCGGCGGTGGTGAACGGGGGATGGCCCAGCGCCATCGCCTTCACCCATTCGGCCCCGGCGCGGGTCTTGCCGGCGCCACGCCCGCCAAGAAGGAGCCACGTGGTCCAATCACCCGGCGGCGGCATCTGGTCGGGTCGCGCCCAGGTCGACCAATCATTCCTGAGGACGTCGATCTCGATGGCGGAAAGCCCCGCCAGAAAGGCTTCAATCTCCCTCGGTTGCCTGCAGGCTCTGAATGCGGCGCGCAAGGTCGCGGCGGAATGCATCGATGTCGGCCTCCGGAGTGTCGACGACCTCTGGCCGGGTCTGGCGCTCGAGCCCGATCAACAGCTCGAGCGTCTTGGCGAGTGCGGCCAGCGTGCGGGCATCGCGTTCGTCGACGCCGTCCGACTGCAGCTGCGTCAGGCGCCGGTCGATCTCGTCGATCTGCCGCTCGACCGCGCGGAACAGGCGGGAGACCAGCACCGAGCGATCGAGTTCGGGACGGTCGGGCTCCGGTGCCGGTCCGGCGCTCTCGCCCTGCGGCCCGCGCCGGTGCGCCCAGCCTTCCTGCGCCGCACGCTCGTAGATGGCGCGTTCGCGCACGCCGTAAGCCTTGGCGATCACCGCCACCGGCAGGCTGGAGTCTTCGTAGGTGGAGCGGATCTCGCTCCAGGGCAGCGTCCGACGGGCGGGCCCGCCGTCGACGGCCTGAATGGGCGCCTCACCGGCCGGCGCGACAGGCCGAGGCTTGGCGGCGACCTTTGCGGTCTTGGCCCGACCGGTCTTGGCGCTGGTTGTCGCAGAAGCGGCGGGTTTGGCGATCCCGACAGCCGGCTTGGCGGCCGCTCGCGTCCTGGCCTGCAACCGCGGTGCATCCGCCCGCCGCCGGCTCGATCTGGCGTCAGTCTCTGTCACAGTCGACTCCGGATAGATCAGCGGCACCGCTGGGCGGCAGATAGCAAGGAACCCACGTGATCAGGAATGTTTTCTGACAGGAGTTCCGCTCAGATCACCGAGGAAATACCGGCATCATCAGGCGCCGTTTATTACAGAAATGTCATTTTTCTAAGTCATCAAGGACACCGCTGCGTCCACTTCTTGATGACAATTTGTCGACCATGGGCAGATGCTAGCGTCCGAGCGCTGCGCTGTCAAATTTCCGGTAGCAACCAACGAATTTAATCGCGTTATGCGAATATGACAATCTATGCGTTATCCAGAGATCATCACGCAATTACAGAATGCTATCCGTTTGCCGGCTATTTTTTGCGGAAACTCGGGTCCTCGCCGGGCCAGCCGACGATGTGGTCCTCGAGCGTGTTCTCGGGGATAAGTTCTTCAGATATGACGCGGTTTCGGATCGAGATGCGGGCGGCGTGGATGCTGTCCGGATCGCCCGAGAGGAGCGGATGCCACCAATACAGCGGCCGGCCGGCAGCGATCAGGCGATAGGCGCAGGTCGGCGGCAGCCAGGTGTAGGTCTGCGACACCACCTCTTCGGGGTCGAGCTTGATGCAGTCGGGCACATGGTCCCAACGGTTGTCGTAGTCCTTGCAGCGGCAGCTCGTGTGATCGAGCAGCTTGCAGGCGACATTGGTCCAGTAGATGTCACCAGTCTCCTCCTCTTCGAGCTTGTTTAAGCAGCAGCGCCCGCAGCCGTCGCAGAGTGATTCCCACTCTGCCTCGGTCAGTTCGGTGAGGCGCTTCACTTCCCAGAACGGGCGCGAGCCGTCATCGTTTGTCATGGGCCTGCCTTCGTCCCGTGTCCGGGGCTCGAATCGGGTATCGGAATCCTTTGCAGCCTACTTATGGAGCGGAACCTGTGTCGGCAAGCGAGAGCCCCCTCGACCGCGGTCCGAAGCTTGCTTAAACTCTCATTAAGATTTGCGGCTCGGCGTCGCCGCTCCAAACCGGGACAGTTCTGTGTCAAAACGCGAAGACGAGACCCGCGATGGCGGGGGCAGGCCGCGCCGCAAGCGCCGCTGGTTCGGCTTTCTGGAAGTCGATGCCTTCATCGATTCCGGCCTCTACGCGCTCGGGCAGAAGGCGCTCGACGGTCTCGATATCATCGTAATGTTCTCGCGGCGCTTCCGGTTGACCGGCTGGCGCTGGCTCCTCGTCGACATCATCGACGATATCGCCACCTTCGGCACCGTCGGCTCGGTGTTGATGCTGGCCTTGGCGCTTCCTGCCTTCCAGGAGACGCACAAGGACTGGCGGCAGGAATCCGACTACGCCGTCACCTTCCTCGACCGCTACGGCACCGAGATCGGCAAGCGCGGCATCCGGCTCAACGACACGGTCCCCCTCGATCAGCTGCCGCCGCATCTGATCAAGGCGGTGCTGGCCACCGAGGACCGCCGCTTCTTCGAACATTTCGGCATCGACGTCATCGGCACGTCGCGCGCCATCATGGAAAACCTGCGGCATAACGGCGTGACCCAGGGAGGCTCGTCGCTGACGCAGCAATTGGCCAAGAACCTGTTCCTGTCGAACGAGCGCTCGTTCGAGCGCAAGATCAAGGAAGCCTTCCTCGCCCTCTGGCTCGAAGCCAACCTGTCGAAGCGCGAGATCCTGAAGCTCTACCTCGACCGCGCCTACATGGGCGGCGGCTCATTCGGCGTCGCGGCGGCGGCGGAGTTCTATTTCGGCAAGAACGTGCGCGACATTAGCCTAGCGGAAGCGGCGATGCTTGCCGGTCTGTTCAAGGCGCCGACGAAATACGCCCCACACGTCAACCTGCCGGCGGCCCGCGCGCGCGCCAACGACGTCCTCTCGAACCTCGTTGCCGCCGGCTACTATTCGGAAGGTCAGGTACTCGGCGCTCGGCGCAATCCGGCCAAGCCGGTCGACCGCAGCCGCACCTATAGCCCCGACTATTTCCTCGACTACGCCTTCCAGGAGGTGCAGGCGATCGCGCCCGTCGACCATTCGATCACGGTCAAGACCTCGATCGACATCGGCGTGCAGAAGAAGGCAGAAGAGGTCCTGGAAAACTCGCTGCGGCAGTACGGCGAAGAACTGGACATCAGCCAGGGCGCCATCGTCATCGGCGATCCGGACGGTTCGCTCAGAGCCATGGTCGGCGGCCGCGACTACGGCGCCAGCCAGTACAACCGCGCGACCGATGCGTTGCGCCAGCCAGGATCGTCGTTCAAGCCCTACGTCTATACCGCGGCCCTGACGATCGGCGGCTACAACCCGCAATCGATCATCACCGATCGCCAGTTCTGCATCGGCGACTGGTGTCCGCACAATTTCGGCAACAGGTACTATGGCAGCGTCACGCTGACGACGGCCATCGCGCAATCGTTGAACTCGGTGCCGGTGCAACTCGTCAGCGCCATCGGGCGCGAAAAGGTTGCCGCCTTCGTTCGCCGCTTCGGCATCAATCTGCCGGAGAAGCCGGATTGGCCATTCGTCATCGGCGCCATCGAGGTGCACGTCATCGACCAGTTCGGCGGTTATTCGACGTTCGCCAACGGCGGCTACCACATCAAGCCGCATGCGGTCGATCAGATCATCAATGGCCAGGGCCATGTGGTCTATGACCGGCTGCGCGACAATCCGCCGCCCGAGCGTATCGTGCCGGAGGAGAAGATCGCGCAGATCGTCGGCATGATGCACCATGGCGTCGAGGCCGGTACCGGCACCCGCGCGAAACTCGACGGCATTCCCGCCGCCGGCAAGACCGGCACGACGCAGGAATCGCGCGATGCCTGGTTCTGCGGCTATACGGGCAATCTGGTCGGGGTGGTGTGGATCGGCAATGACGACAACCACCCGATGAACAAGGTCACCGGCGGCCTCGTCCCGGCGCAGATGTGGCACGACGTGATGACGTTTGCCCACACCAACATCGAATTGAAGCAGGGCATTGGCCTGCCGCCGCCGGATCGCCGTCCGAGCGACCAACTGGTTGCCGACAAGGGCAAGCCGGGCCAGCCGACCGCCCCGGCCCAGCCGTCGACCCAACCGAATTCCTCGAGCTTCGTCGAAGTGAAGGGGCCGGAGGGCGACCATCCCTGGCAGTTGAACAACAAATCGCTCAGCGTTCTGACCGAGATCGAGGGGCTAATGCGCACGGCCCCGCCGGTCGCAGCAAAGTCCGGCGCCTCGCTCGAACCGCTGGCGCGGCCTCGCAGCCGCCTGACGGTGCTGGCTGGCGACGGGGTCGGCGTCAAGGGCCGCGGCCTCGTCGAAGTCCATTGAGGTGCCGTCCCCGGCTCCGGCGGCATCTGGCGGTCCGCCGGCACGCCTGGGCAGCAGGATCCGGGCCTTCGATGCAATTTGAGGATTCCGTCGGAGCCCATCCTGTTCTAGACAACGACTCGCAGCCGCAATCCGGACTTAGCGCGTGAAACTCCTCTTCGAACTCCTCCTCGCCATGGCGATCGCGGTCGGCTCGGGTCTCGGGTCGGCCTGGTATGTCGTCGGCGACGGCTGGCTGCTGAAGACCGACACGTTCGGCGAATGGGGGGCGTGGCCAATGAGCGGCAGCCCGGATGCCGATCCCTACACCCGGGCCGTGCTCGCCCGGACCGGCCAGGTACCGCTGTCGCAGGGGGAAGGAACGATCTTCTTCGCCTCGCGCGACGCAACCGGCGCCGCCATCCGCGGGGGGTGCGAATACCGCATCGTCGGCAACGCCCCGCCGGCACGGCTGTGGACGCTCACCCTCATTGATGCCAACGGCAATCTGCCGCGTAATCCGAGCGGCGTCACCTACCTCAGGAGCGACCGCATCCTCAGGGACGAGAGCGGCCAATTCGTCATTTCGGTTGCCCACAAGGCGCGGCCAGGCAACTGGCTGCCGCTGCAGCAGGCCGGCCGCTTCACCCTGGTGTTGCGGCTGTACGATACGCCGGCATCGCTCTTGGCCGATCTGCACGAGGGATCCCTGCCCCGGATCGAACATGGGGGCTGCGAATGATCCGGCTCGCGCTCTGGGTGCTCGGCGGCCTCATCCTCGGCGGCATCATCCATATCGTCACCGTGCTCGGCCTGCCGCGCTACGCCGACAATGACGCCTATACGCGCATCGGCACCTTCGCCATCGACGGCCGGCTGACCACGCTGCCGCGGGTCACCCCCGACGTGAAGCCCCTGCCCATGCTCGATCCGGCCATGGCGCATGCGGTATGCCGGTTTTCGCTCAGCAACGGTCCGGTCAGGATCCGCGCCGAAATGCCGGACGTCTACTGGTCGATCGCGTTGTTCAACCGCGCCGGCATCAGCACCTATTCGCTGTCCGACCGCGGCGTCGAGCAGAAGACCATCGACGTCCTTATCGCCAACGCCGATCAGATCGCGGCCATCCGCGAGAATCCGCCAGACGATTTCGAGAACATCGTCGTCATCGATTGGGCGACCAACGACGGTTTCGCCATTCTCAGGGCGCTCGCCCAGTCGCAGGGGACCGAGAAGGTGATCAACGACGCCTTCGGCAAGGCGACCTGCGCCACGTTCCAGTTGCCGGGCTGATCCACGGCAACGCTCGTCCCGACGCACGGCGGCGGCTTACGGCTTCAGCACAGGCTCGCCGACCTTCGCCGGCGTCGCGTAGCGCGAGGGGCGCGGCGTCGTGTCGGCATTGGCCGGGAAGCGCAGATCCCTGGTGTCCTGTTCAGCCATGGCGATCGTCGACTGCAGACTGTCCCAGGCGACGTTGATTTCCATGGTGCGTTCCGTCGGGGTCTCGATCAGCATGCGGTCGATGCACAGACGGTAGGATTTCAGGCGGAAGCGCATGGCCCGCCACACCCAATCGACGACGTGGGCGTTTTCCTCGACCCGCGCCGTGGCGTTGTAGAGCTCTGCCGGGGTCAGGTCCCGGCGCCCGTCAACGGAGTGCATGCGCGCGGCGTCGTCGACCTTGACGCGTCGCGCCTCCTTCCAGAACGGGCCGGCCAGTTGCGCATCGGTGCGCATGTCGAACAGCAGCCGCTGCCAGCGCGTTTCGCTCGACTTGAACGCGTCGCGCCGGAGGAGCTCATAGTAGGCCTTGGTGTTGAACTTCTGGTCGATCTCCGGCAGCACGCGCGTCCGCTGGAATTCGACCAGCGTCTCGCCGAACCAGTCGTGCAGGTGGGGTGGCGCGACAATCGCCCAGGCGCGGTTCCTGAGCGTCGTCTCGTTGTCGGTGCGGTTGAAGTCAGAGACCAGTTCGCCGCGTGCATTGGCCAATTGGTCGCCGGCGAACGGCAGCCAGGAATCGTGCAGGATCGACGGTTCGACGCGGCCGAAATCGCCCGTCGGGCGGCCGCAGGAGGCGACCAGCAGCGCGAGCGCGACAAGGGCAGCCGCTCTCGGCGCGAGCGGCGGCGCGCGCCGTCGGCTGGCAGCCTTGGCGGCAGGGTCGGGACGGACGGAAAAGCGGGGCATCGATCCGGGACCGGTCAAGTTCTGCCTTTCAGATGTGGCGGCGGGTGGTGGAGCCGCCGTCGACTGGGTCGCGCGGACCGTCGCTGGCAGGTTCGTCGACGACGCCGTCGCGGTCGGTATGTTCGTAGCGGACGCCGGTGAAGATGATGATCTTGGCCTGACCGGGCGCTTCCCTATTGGGATCGGCCGGCAGAGCGCGGCTGACGAAGGGAAGAATCACTGCTTCCATCGGGACCTCCACGGCCGACCGTCAGCCGAAGACATGCCTCTCGGTCAGTCTTCGATAGGCGGGCGGAACTCAGCTTCGAATGAACCTCGCATCCTCCAGTGAACGTTTCGGCAGGGAGCAAGCGAGCCCGTCTGCCACGCTTCCGACGGCCGTCGGGCGTCTCGACAGCCCTCTCTCCGCCGCTGCGGCGGCATCGGCGCTGACGATCGCGCACCACGAGGAATCAGCCCATCGCTTGTGCACATCAAAAAGCGCGGAAGGTTAACGAAGTGCTAACGCTTCGTGCCTATACTGCACGCATCGACCCTCCGATTCCGTGCGCGACTCAGGTGCATGCCAGTAAATTCGTCTGACCGATCAAGACCTTTCAAAGGGCACGCAGCGTGGCGCGAGGTGACCCTCTCGCTACGCCCCGAGCCCCGGGCAGGGCTGGTGCGCGAGCTGGCGATGCTGTTCACGCTGAGGCTGGAACACCGGCGCGACGACATCAACGTGTTCGAAGAACTGATGGGCGAACTCTACGCCGGCAGCGAAGAGGACGAGCGCGCCGATATCGCCCGCATCCTGGCCGAACGGGCCGATCTGCCGGCCAGCGTGGCGGCGATGATCGCCTCCGACGTGTTTCGCGTCGCCGAGCCGGTGCTGAGAACCGGTTCGACGCTGTCGACCATCGACCGCATCCGCATCGTTGGCGGGCGTTCGGAGGCACACCGGACCGCGCTCGCCGAGCGTGCCGATCTCGAAGAGGCGGTGATCTCCGCCCTCCTCATCCACGGCGGGCCGGACACGATCGCCGCCCTCGCCGGCAATCCCAACCTGGCTTTGACCGAGGCGCAGACCGACCGGCTGGTCGAGCGCGTCATCCAATCCGGCCAGGGCTTCAGCCCGGTGCCGGACGGCGCCGACCTGAGCCCAGGTCGGCTGATCGACCTGTTCTTCGACATCGACCGCGCCGAGCGCCGTCGCGCGCTCCTCTCCTTCGACATGGAGATCGCCTACCGCCGCATCGAGAAGCGCGGCCGGCGTACGCCGCCGCGCCGGCAGCCGGAACTCGAGGCCGAACTGCTGGACGCGGTGATCGCCGGCGACGAGGAGAGGTTCGTGCGGCGGCTGTCCAGCGCTCTCTACATCGAGGAGGCGCTCGCCAGGCGGATCGCGCAGGATCGCGGTGGCGAACCACTGATCGTCGCCTTGTCCGCCGCCGGCATCGACGTGTCTGATGTGACGAGCATTCTTGTCCGCTTCAATCCCGCCTTCGGCTGGACCT
>JARLIT010000067.1 GCA_031291575.1 Ancalomicrobiaceae bacterium | reverse complement strand
CGGAGAGCCGATCGCGCGCGACTGTGCCATCGGAAGCGATCTCGACGAGACGATTGCGGGCACCAAGCCGGCGGGCGGCGGCCGTCGGCGCATCCGCTTTGGCAGACAGCCCGTCCCATCGCCATAGATCGCCGTTCCGGCTGACGAGCCGCTGCCCGGACTTCAATTGCAGTTGCAGCCGTGCGCCGTCGGCCGCAGCCACGAGGCCGATCTGGGCGAGACGGCGTGCCATCACCGCCGGGCCGGAGATGACCTCAGACAGGGGCGTCGCGCCTGCAGGCAACGGCGGATCGGCATCGCCCGGGCCGGGCTGCGACCAGTGGATGGGCGCGCCCGTGTCGGTCGTTACGTCGAGATCGTCGCCGAGCGCGGCGCCGAGCGCGGTCTCGTAGCCGGCCTTCACGGTGATGGCATCGATCAGCGGCGGCATGGCGCTTTTCGCTTCGCCGGCCAGCATCTTCTCCAGCGCACGGGCTTCCGCTTCCAGCCGGTCGACCTCGCGTTCGGCGGTCGCCAGACCGGCCCGGGCCGTTTCGAGCGCCGCGCGGCGGGTGAGGGCCTCCTCTTCGGTCGCAGCCACAAGATCCTCGGCCGCCACCACCGCCTCAGTGGCGGTCTCCAGCCGCATCGACGCCTCGTCGTCGTCCCTTGTCGCCTCAATGCGTTCGGTGAGCGCCTGCTTCTCGGTCATCACCGTCGCCGCCTGGGCCTCGAGCGAGCGCTGTCGGGCGACGGCCTCCTCGGCGGCGCGCGTCAATTCATGCCGGCGCGCTTCGAGACCGGCGGCCTCGGCCTGCAGCGACGCGAACAGCCGCTCCGCCTCGCCGGCCTCGGCCTCGGCGGTCACGACCCTCTCGTTGAGCTCCTCGGTCAGCGCCTGGGTCTCGAGATCGCCCTCGGCGAGGTCCTGCTCCTCCGCCTCCAGCCGGGTCAGTGCCTCGGCCATGTCGCCGGCCATTCGCTCTTCGCGGGAGCGGTCCTCGGCAAGTTGGGCGAGGCGACGGGCGAGGTCGGAGAGCCGCTCCTTGACCCTCCGTTCCTCGGCATCGAGTTCGCTCAAGGCGAGCTTCAGCCGCTGCAGTCCGGCGGCCTCGCGCGCCTCCGCCTCGCGCAGACCCGGCAATGCCTGGGCGCCGACGGCCGCATCCCGCGCCGCGCGCGCCTGCCGGCCGGCCCGGTCGATGACGGTGGCATCGGCCTCGGCCAGCGCCTGCTCGGTCTCGGCGATATGCCCGCGCGCCGCGCTCCAGCGCATATGGGCGATCGCGGCTTCGCCGGAACGGATATCGGCGGACAGGTGCCGGTAGCGCGACGCCTGCCGCGCCTGCCGACCCAGGCCTTCGATCTGCGTCTCGATGCCGGAAAGCACGTCTTCGAGCCGGTCGAGATTGGTCTCGGCCGCCTTCAGTCGCGTCTCGGCCTCCTGCCGGCGGCTGTGCAGCCCGGAAATGCCGGAGGCTTCCTCGAGGATGGCCCGTCGGCTGGCCGGCTTGGCCGCGATCAGTTCGCCGATCTGCCCCTGCCGGACCATCGACGGCGAGCGCGAGCCGGTCGAAGCATCGGCGAACAACAGCTGCACATCGCGGGCTCGCACGTCGCGGGAATTGATGCGGTAGACGGAGCCGACCTCGCGCTCGATGCGGCGGGAGACTTCAAGCTGGTCGGACTCGTTGAAGCCGGCGGGCGCGGTGCGGGCCGAATTGTCGAGGTGGAGTGCCACTTCAGCGGTATTGCGGCTCGGCCGCTTGCCCGACCCGGAAAAGATCACGTCGTCCATGCCGGAGGCGCGCATGTTCTTGTACGAATTCTCGCCCATCACCCAGCGCAGGGCTTCGACGAGGTTCGACTTGCCGCAGCCGTTCGGTCCGACGACACCAGTCAGTCCGGGTTCGATCAGGAACTCGGTCGGTTCGACGAACGACTTGAAGCCGGAAAGCCGGAGCTTGGTGAATTTCAAGGTCGGTCTGCACCCTCCGGCCGGTTCAGGCCTTCTGCGCAGCGCACCGAAGACACCCCCGGCGGGCCGCGTCGGCATCTACCTGGAACTCAGAACGACCGGGCCTGTGGGCTGCGCCATGCAGCCAGGGCCGGACTGTTAGTTCTTGATGAAGCTCGCCAGCTTGGTCTCCAGGTCCTCCACCGAGGCGATGGTGCCTTGGCGAGAGCCGTTGATGAAGAACTCCGGCGTGCCGTCGACCTTGAAGGCTTCCTCCGCCTTCTTGGCCACATCGACGAGACCACCCCAAACCGTCTGGTCTTTCAAGCAGGCGTCGAAGGTTTCCTGTGTAAAACCGATCTTCTCCGACAGGCTGGTGATCGCCTCTTTCGGCTTGTCCGAATAGGCCCAGTCTTTCTGCGTCTCATAGAACAGTTTGACATTGGCGAGATAGGTGTCGGTCGGGCGGCAGCGCAGCAGCATGAAGGCGACGGCATCGAGCTGGTTCAGCGGAAAGGCCCTGAAGATGATGCGCACCTTTCCCGGCTTGATGTATTTCTCGTCGAGCGTCGGCAGTATCTCCGAGTGAAAATGGGCGCAGTGCGGGCAGGTCATCGAGTGGTATTCGACGATGGTGACCGGTGCCGCTGCGTCGCCCAGGCTGATTTCCGGCAGCGAGCCCGCCTTCATCATCTCCGGCCAGTCCACGGCGGCAGTGTCTTCGGCGCGTGCAGCGCCGGCTGAGAGGAAGCCGAGACCGGCCAACGGAGCGAGGCTCGCGCCCGACAAGAGCATGCGACGGGAAATGGTCATGATCAGTCCTTTCAGGGGCGGCGCGGTCAATCGTTTGGCAGGTTACGAGCCGAGGACGCTCGCGAGCGTCTTGTCGACGTCAGGGATGGTCTGGAAATTGTCGGCGTGCTTGGCGTTGACGAAGAATGCCGGCGTGCCCTGGATCTTGAACAGATCGGCGCCGCGCTGCCGCTGGGCCGAGATCCCGTCGAGGAGCTTCTGGTCCTTCAGGCAGGTCTCGAAGCTTTCGCGTGTAAATCCAGTCTGCTTGACGAGACCGAACAGCGCATCGGTGGGGTTCTCGGCCACGTGCCAGACCGACTGCTTGCCATAGAACAGGTCGACCATGTCGAAATATTTGTCTTGCGGCGCGCAACGGGCCAGCATCGCCGCGGCGGCCGCGACCTGATCGAGCGGAAAATCTCTGAGGATGTACCGGACCTTGCCAGTGTCGATGTAGGTCTTCTTCAGGTAGGGGAAGATCTCAGCCTGAAAATCGGCGCAATGCGGGCAGCCAAGCGAGGAATATTCGACGACGGTGACCGGCGCATCCGCCTTGCCCATCTCCATGTCCGGCAGCGCCCCGGGCTTCATCAGCTCCTTGGCGTCGACCGAATTGGCGTCGTCGCCGCAGGCGGCGAGCGCGAGGCTGGCGGTTGCGCCGGCGGACAGGAGCGATAGGTTGAGAAAGCGGCGGCGGGAGGCAAGCACCTGGTCGATCCTCGTTTTGTCTTGAACTGTCCGGCGTGGGGTCGGCGCTTCGTCTAAACTATTTCGGCGGCCCGTGAAAATGGCAATCTTCTCACATTCGGGTGTTTACGCGTGGCTTTGCCGGCTTTTGTCCCCGGACCGCCCGTCCCAGCCGCGTGAGGGCCGCCTTCAGCCCCTCGTCGGCGATGCCGGCGACGTCGGCGGCGAGCCGGGCTTCCTCCTCGTCGGGCAGACGTGCCACCTGGCGGACCTGCGGTCGTGCCAGGCGTTCGATCGGCTTCTGCACGATGCGGAGCTTGGCGACCGCCCGGTAGCCGAAGATCGCATTGATGCGCTCGACGATCGCCGGCTCCTCGTGTTGCAGGAGGATGGCACGCGGCCCCTCGCAGCGGACGATGAGGAGCGCTGGCTCGAAGCCCGCCTCGCCGCCCGCCTCGAGCCGGCGCGGCCAGGAGAGGCGCTCCGGCTGGGTGAATTCCGCATAGGCCGGGCCGACGATGTCGGGCCAATAGGAGAACAGGTCGACCGAGGCGAACCCGCGCTTCTTCGCCGCCGGGCCGAGCAGCGACCCGGTCAGATCGGCGATGGGCTGCGCGCCGCGTCGGAAGAACCGTGCCCGCTCCGATGCCTCGTCCGCCGCCTTTGCCATGGTCCACCGCCTTGTCAGTCCGATCGGCCGCGCGATCGGCACACGACACCCTCTGCGACCTCTGTGGTCAAACGAGGACTTCACCTTCGCCTACCACTTTGCCACAGTCGGGACCATGACCACCATACCGCCTCGCCGCAATCTCTCCGCCAAACGTGCATCGGCCGCCGATCTTCTCGCGTGGTACGAGCGCCACCATCGCCGCCTGCCATGGCGGCTCGGTCCGTCCGACCGCGCCGAAGGTCGGCTGCCTGATCCCTATCGGGTGTGGATCTCCGAGATCATGCTGCAGCAGACGACGGTCGCTGCCGTCGGACCGTATTTCGACGCCTTCACACGGCGTTGGCCGACTGTTGAGAAACTGGCTGAGGCCGACGAGGCTGAGGTGATGCAGGCCTGGGCTGGGCTCGGCTACTATTCCCGGGCACGCAACCTGAAGGCTTGCGCCGAACGCGTCGCCGCTGACTTCGGCGGCCGCTTTCCCGACGATGAACGGCTGCTCCTATCGCTCCCTGGCATCGGCCCCTACACCGCGGCGGCGATCGTGGCGATCGCCTTCAATCGCCGAGCGGTCGTCGTCGACGGCAATGTGGAGCGGGTCGTCAGCCGGCTTCTGGCCATCGACACGCCTCTGCCGGAGGCCAAGCCCGAGATCCGCACCGCCCTCGATGGGCTCGTCCCCACCGACCGTCCGGGCGAATTCGCCGAAGCGACGATGGATCTCGGCGCCACGATCTGCACGCCGACAAAGCCTGCCTGCGCGCTTTGTCCGTGGATGCGGGCCTGCGCGGCGGCGGCCGAGGGCACGCAGGAAATGTTCCCGGTCAAGCCTGCCAAGGTGGAGCGGCCGACCCGCACCGGCACGGCCTATGTCGCGCTACGCCCGGACGGGGCCGTGCTATTGCGCCGTCGGCCGCCACGCGGGCTTCTGGGTGGCATGAGCGAAGTGCCGAACTTCGGTTGGGCGAGCGGGCGGGGCAGGGTGGTGCACGCCCCCGAACCGCCGCCGTTTCCCGGGGCTTGGCGTCGGCTCAACGGCACGGTGGAGCACGTCTTCACCCATTTCCGCCTGCTGATGGCGGTCGAGCGGTTGAGCGTGCCGGCAATGACTGCCCCGCCCGACGGGCATTGGTGGTCCGAGCCGCAGGCGATCGCCGGCGAGGCGTTGCCAACCTTGATGCGCAAGATCCTCGCGGCGGCTGTCGAAACGGCGCCCGAGAAGCCGACGCCGGGTGTGGATTAGCTCGGCCGAAGCAGTCTCAAGGCGGTGCTCGCCAGGGGCATCCCCGCGCCATGTCAT
>JARLIT010000066.1 GCA_031291575.1 Ancalomicrobiaceae bacterium | reverse complement strand
CGGGGTCTCCAGATAGAGGATCTCCATCCCGTCCGGCACGTCCTTCGGATAGGGAATGCCGCAGTCGAGAAGCGTCGTATGCAGTTCCAGATCGTCGAAGTCCTCGGTCAGGGCCAGACCGATGCCCTGCGCCAGACCGCCGTAGATCTGGCCGTCGACGGTGGCCCGATTGATGATCGTGCCGACGTCGACCGAGGTGGTGAACTTCACCACGCTCGCCTTGCCGGTATCGAGATCGACCTCGACCTCCGGCAGGAACACTTCGTACATGTAGACAGGGAACGGATTGCCCTGGGCCGTGTCCGGCTTGCAATCCGTGCAGGCTGCCGCGACCCACTTGCCGTCGTAGGCGAGCGGGATGTTCTCGGCGACCATCTCGGCATAGGTCCGATAGCTGCCGTCAGCCTTCTTCATCGCGTTCAGCAGCATCTCGGCGGCGACGCGGGTGGCGTTGCCGGTCATGACGTTCTGGCGCGAGCCGCCCGACGGGCCTGAGTTCGGATAATCCGTCGAGTTCATCATCAGTTTGACCTGCTCCGGCTTGATGCCGGCATGGCGCATCACTTCGATGGTGTGCGTCAGGGCGGCGAGGTCGGAACCCTGGCCGTGGTCTTCCCAGGCATTATAGATGGTAACGCCGGTCTTGGTCAGTTCAATGCGGGCAGCCGAGCCATCCGGACCGTCAAGGCCGCAACCGTACATGCCGTGGGCGATGCCGACGCCGCGCTTCTTCTCGGTGTTGACGGCGTTGAACTCGGCGCAGCGCTTCTTTGCCTCAAGGTACTTCGGCCGGATCAGGTCGTAGAGCTGTTTCAGCACCAGAACGTCCGGCACCTGCCCGGTCGGCGTGGTCGAGGTCTCGTTGTAGAGGTTCTTGTAGCGGAACTCGAGCGGGTCCTCGCCCATCTTCTCCGCCAGCATGTCCATGGCGATCTCGGAGCACAAGAACGCCTGCGGCGAACCGAAGGCGCGGAAGGCCGAGCCCCAGCCATGGTTGGTGGCGACGGTGTAGCCCTTGCCGCGGATGTTCTCCAGATGATAGCCCGCAGCCGTAAACTGGCCTTGGCGCAAGGTGACGAGATCGCCAAACTCGGAATAGGGGCCGTGGTCCAGCCACCAGTCGAGTTCCATCGCAGTCAGTTTGCCGGCGTGATCGCAGCCAAGCTTGATGTGCAGGTTGGCCGGGCTACGCTTGCCGGTGTAGGTGATGTTCTGGAACTGATCGTAGACAAGGGAGACGGGCTTCTTCGTCACCATCGCGGCAACACCCAAGAGCGCTTCCATGGTGGGCGAGAACTTGTAGCCGAAGGTGCCGCCCGTCGGGTTCTGGATCAGGCGGAGCTTCTCGGGAGGAATGCCGAGGCCCGGGCAGATCATGGCATGGTGCAGGTGAATGCCGATCGACTTCGACTGGATAGTCAGAACGCCGTCGTCATCGAAGTAGGCCTGTCCGCAGTCGGGCTCGAGGTGCAGGTGCGGCTGGCGCGAGCAATAGGTGGTGATGTCGACCACGGCTGCTGCGCTTTCGAGTAGCGGCTTGGTCTCGGCACCCTTGACAAGGCCTTGCTCGTAATAGGCATTCGGTACGCCGGGATGGATCTCCATGGCGTCGGGGGCGAGCGCGGCGAAGCCCGACATGTAGGCTGGCAGCACTTCCAGATCGACCTTGACCTTGTCGGCGGCGGCGCGGGCATGCTCGACCGTGTCGGCGGCGACGATGGCGATGGCGTCACCGAACTGGAACACCTTGTCCTTGCACAGGATCGGCCGATCCCAGCCGTCGCCCTTGTTGGTCGGGAAGGTGATCAGGCCGGTGATGGCGTTCTTGCCGCCGACGTCCTTCCAGGTGATGACGCGCTCGACGCCGGGCATCTTCTCGGCTTCGGACGCATCGATGTCCTTGACGTTGGCATGGCTGACCTTGGCCTGCACGAGGGCCAGATGCAGCGTCTCCTTCGGCATCCTGAGCGACACGTCGGCGCCGAAGTCCCAGGTCCCCGTCACTTTGGCCACGGCAGACGGCCGGATGTATTTGGTGCCCAGAATCGAGCCGTCCGCCTTCGGCTTGTCGATGAGGTCGGCAGCAGTCTTCTCGCCGCGCAGAATCGCAGCGGCATCCATCACCGCGTCGACCAGCGGCTGGTAGCCGGTGCAGCGGCAGAGGTTGCGATTGCGGTTGAACCAGGCACGGACCTGTTCGCGCGTCGGGTTCTTGTTGGTGTCGAGCAGCACCTTGGCCGACATGATGAAGCCGGGGGTGCAGACGCCGCACTGGGCGCTGCCATGCGCCATCCAGGCGACCTGCAGCGGATGCAGATTGTCCGGTGTGCCCAGCCCTTCGATCGTGGTGATCCGAGCGTCAGGGGCGAGTTTGGCCATCACCGTCGTGCAGGCGCGGACCGGCTTGTTGTCGACGATCACCGTGCAGGAACCGCACTGGCCGTCCTCGCAGCAGACCTTGCAGCCCGTCAGCAGCATCTGCTCGCGCAGAACATCCGCCAGACTTGCTTCCTGCTCGACCAGAACCCAGCGATCAATTCCATTCACGTTGAGGGATATGCGTTTCATCTCCCGTCTCCTTCATCGCGGCGCACTGTCTTTGACGTGACGCCGCAGGCAGTCTCGTTTCTCGGTTTGTGCGACCGGGCCGGCGTTGCGGCCCGGCAGGGCGGTTCTAGGAAGCCTCCTTTCGGCGCGCTTGATCGGCGGATGCGCGCATGGTGCGCATGATCGGCATTACGGCTTCGGCCCGGCGGCGCCAGGCGATGAATTCGGCGACGACCGAAATGGCGATTTCCTCCGGCGTGTCGGCGCCGATATCGAGGCCGACCGGCGCATGCACACGCTCGAAAGCCTCCGGCGGCACGCCGCGGCTCTGCAGTTGCGTGAACACCGTCGTGACCTTGCGCTTGGAGCCGATCATGCCGATGTAGCCGGCCGGCGTTGTCAGCGCCCAGCCGAGCACCTCGGCGTCGAGTTCGTGGCAGCGCGTGGCGATGAAGATCAGCGAGCGGTTGTTCGGGGCAAGCTTGCCGAAGCCCTCGGCGTAGGTCGCCTCGGCGACGACTTGCGCCACGTCCGGGAAGCGATCGGCATTGGCAAATTCGGGCCGGTCGTCGATGACCACGGTGTCGAAGCCGGCCAAGCGGGCGGCGCGGTCGACCATCAGGCCGACGTGGCCGGCGCCGAACAGATAGACGGCGGGCTTGGGGCAGATCGGCTCGATGTAGATGTCGAGGCTGCCGCCGCACACCATGCCGGTATCGAGCCGCGGATTGTCGTTGAGCGAGAACGACAGCATGGTCGGCTTATCGGACGCGATGACGTCGCGGGCAGTGAGAATGACTTCCGCCTCGACCGCGCCGCCGCCGACGGTGCCGACGATCGAACCGTCCTCATGCACCAGCATCTTGGCGTTGCCGCGCGACGGGATCGAGCCTTGATAGGCAACGATCGTCGCCATGGCGCACGACCGCCCGGCCGATTGTTCGCGCACCAGATCTTCGTAGACGTTGCACCTCATTTACGCCTCCAATGCGTGGCCGGTGTCGGCGACAGTCCGTGGCGGGGTGCGGCGGCCTATCGACAGCTCGCGGCGCAAGCGACCGATGTCGGAAATCACCATCGACTGTTGGCCAAGGCGGTGGAGCATGCCGCCCCGGATCAGCTCGGCCATCACTGTGGAAACGGATTGCCGGGTGGCGCCGATCTGCGTAGCGAAGTCATCGGCGTTGGGCGGCGGGGCGATGACGATGCCATTTTCGTCGTCACGACCTTCGCGATCGGCGACGTCACACAGCGCGCGGATCAGGCGCTGCTTGACGTCACAGAACGCCATGTCCTTGACCCGCTGCACCGAGCGGTCCAGCAGGCGATCGAAAAGCAGGATCGCCCATGTGGAGAACTCCGGGTCGCAGCTGCAGATCTCGCGCAGCGCACTCATCGGGATGAAGGCAAACTCGGACTTGCGGCGGGCGTCGAGCAACGTATCGGCGTTGACGCGGACAGCGTCGCCCGGCCCGAACACGAACAGGGTCAGTTCCCTGCCGGCCTTCGATACGAAAGATCTGAGGCTGCCGGTGCGCACGAACAGGAGACCGTCGACCTCGTCCTCGTCCGCGCCAAAGACCATCTGACCGGCATCGATGCGGCGCCAGACAACGTAGCGGGCTGCTGGGCCGGTCAGGAGGCGATCAACGATCTCGTCTGGAAAAATGTCGTAGGACACGCCGGTTCTCTTGTTGTTTTGCTTCCGTCAGGCAAAGAAAATCCGTTCGCCGCGCCGCAATTCGGGCGCGCGTTCCAAGATTGTCTTGGCCATTTGAGTTGGCTGTACCGTATGTGGGAGACTATACGACCAAGCCGTCAAGCGTCACAGTTCGGTTGGACGCTATGATCGGAAGCCGAAAGCTGTTGCAATGTGCGACAGTAAGCAGATTGGCGTAGCCGTAATGATCGGTCTGACAATTCGACCGGCAGCTCCCGCTGGTGCGACGAAACCTCGGCAGGCTGAAACGGCGGCCCGGACCGTTCGCCGGCCTTGCGGTCAGGAGCGGTCCTGTTCGGGGCTGAGCAGGCGTCGATAGAGTGTCGAGCGATTGACGCCGAGACGTTTGGCCGCGCGCGAGATATTGCCGTTTTCCGCGTCGACGGCCTGACGCATGACGGCGAGCGTGATCGAGCCCAGTTCGGCGCTCGAGGCAAGGGTGTCGGCCGAGGAGTCGGTTGCTGGCACCGCGGCATCGCGGATCTCGCGTGGCAGCGCCTCTGGACCGAGCGACCCGCGCGAATCCGCCAGCACAGCCAGGGACCGCAATGTCGCAATGAGCTGCCGCCGGTTGCCCGGCCATGCATAGGCAGCCAGCACGGCGACCGCTTCCTCCGTCAGACGATCGACCAGATGCGCCGGTGCCAGCACCTGCCAGATCTCCCGAACGACAGTTTCGCGGTCGGTAATGAGGCGCAGCGGCTGCAACGTGATCAGGTGTGCCGCGAGACGAACGGCGAGTTCGGCTGAGAAGCAGCCGACGGCCACACGCTCGCGCAAGGCAAGATCGGTGATGGCGACAAGATTGAAGTCCCGCGCCTGGCGCCCTCCCATGGCGGGGTCGCCGCTCCTGTCCGGGCGCAGGGCCTGCGCCAGCCGGATCTGCAGCGTCATTGGCAGTGCCTCGACGGCGGCGAGCAGGAGCGTGCCACCCGGAGCTCCGGTGAGGACCTGAGGATCCACCTGACAGGGCTGTGGCGGAGCGCCGAACAACGCAATCTCGATGTCCGTGGCGGCCTCGGTGGAGCAGTCGACGCGCACGAACGGGCCAGCGCCATAGCGGCTGGCGGCATGCAGATGGCGGGCGAAGATCTCCTTGCCGGCGCCGACTTCTCCCTGGATCAGGATCGGCACTCCGGCATCGGCCAGCCTGACGGCGCGGTCGACCTGCACGACGATCTGGCGCTCGAACGGCGGCGCGGCGTTCGGCTCACGCCGCTGTGTCCACGACTCCGAGCGGATCGCCTGCGTCTTGACGCGCGGTTCGCTGCGCAATTGGCCGAACAGAAGCGAGCCGGCGAGCGTGCGCAGCCGGCTCTGCTCGACCGGACCATCGTGGCGAATCTGATCGAGGCCGCCGACGAATATATGATCGAAGCGCTCGACACCGAGCGCCGACCAGTCGAGGCCGAGCATTGCCAGCGCCTGCCGGTTCGCGCCGACGAGACGGTCGCCGTCGAAGGCGAGGAGCCCTTCGTGCGTGCTGTTGATGAGGTTGGGGTCGGAATGGAAGGCGAGGCTCTCGTGGCGGCCAAAGCGGCGCTCGAACAGGCGGCGCTCGATCTGGTCGACAGCGCGCCGGACCAATCCGACCGTATGGGTTTGCGGCAGGTTGGCGTCGTTCGACATGTCGAGCACGCCCATCAGCCGCCCGGACGGATCGAAGATCGGCACGGCGGAACAGCCGAGCTGGCTGTGCTTGTCGAAGAAATGTTCGGCGCCGGCCACCGCAATCGGTGCCGACTCGGCGATGGCCGTTCCGATCGCGTTGGTCCCGATCGTTGCCTCGTCCCATTGCACGCCGGCTCTGAGAAGCATGCCGGACGCATGTTCGGCGAAATCGGTGTTGCCGATCGCCTCCAGGATCATGCCCGTCGCATCGGCGAGAATGACGATCCCGTTGGTGGCCCGCGCATCGCTGAACAGCGCCACAACCTCGCCGCGGGCGGTCGCCAGCAGCAATTCGTTGCGCTCGCGCAGCTCCTTCAGCTGCTGTTCGTCCAGCGCTTCGAGGTGGGGTGCCCGGTCCAGGATGAGGCCCAGCGCACTGGATCGTTGCCATGACCGGACGATGGCCGGCGGAACCCATTCCCGTGGTTCCACCCCATCCAGGATGTAGCGGCGACGAATCTCCGACAGCCGGTCCGGCTCCAGGGAGACGCCCGCTAGTCGTTGGTACAATCGAAGCCGTGAATTCATCGATCTCTACCAGACCCGGCGGCCCGCATTCGACCATATGGCGCATGCCGGCATGGGCCATCGGCCGTCATGGGACACGGAATTAAGCATGCGCTTCGCGACATGTGTTGTCGACGCCCGACAGGCCTCGCCGATGCGATTCCGCTCAAGAATGTCAACCCGTCGGACAGAACTCCTGTCGGAACCAGGCCTCTGGATGCATCCGGTGGCGGACGCCAGCCAACCGGAGCCCTCAGGTCTGCGTGGCCCGGCTCGCGCCGGAGCCCGGTGGCCTGACCGGTCGACAATCGATGCATGGGAAGGCAGACATATGCCATGCTGTGCGTCCATCGGGCGGCCCTCGAAGCGAAATGCGCCGCGATGCCAGGGTCTGGGGTTTCAAGTATCGACACCGGAGACTGCCCAGCATCGGCCATCAAGTGGCCTTCTGCCATTACCCTCCCGTCCCGTGCATGCTGTGGGAGACGCCGCCACGATCGGCGTGCGACAGATCGAAGCCGTGCCGCTGCGGCTTCTGGGCGACGGCTGCAGCGATGGCGGCGCGGATCGCTTCGTCGCCGGCGCTGGCGCGCAGCACTGGCTTCAGATCAACGGATCCGTCGCGGCCGAGGCAGAGCGTCAACCGGCCGTCGCAGGTGAGCCGCACACGATTGCAGCCCTCGCAGAAACCGTGGCTGATCGGCGTGATGAAACCGACGCGGCCGCCCGTCTCGCGAACGCGGACATAACGTGCCGGGCCGAACGTGCGATCGGGGAGGTCGACGAGCGTCCAGCGCTTCTCGAGGTCGGCGCGCACGAGGCCAAGCGGCATATAGCGGTCCGGACGCTCGCCGGAGGCGCGGCCGATCGGCATCGTCTCGATCAGCGCCAGATCCATGCCGCGCCCGTGCGCGAACATCATGAGCTCGTCGATGCTGCGGTCGTTGATGCCGGCCTGAACGACGCAATTGAGCCGGACGGTGAGGCCGGCACGATGCGCCGCCTGCAGACCCGTCAAAACGTCGTCCAGACTGCCGAAACGGCTCACGCGCGCAAACGTGTCGTGGTCGAGCGTATCGAGCGACACGTTGATCCGCCGCAGGCCGGCCTCCGCCAAACTTCCGGCGAAATGGCCGAGCAGCGCGCCGTTGGTGGTCATGGTGATCTCGTCGAGATCGCCGGATTTCAGATGACGGGCAAGCGAGGCGACAAGACCGACGATCCCGCGCCGAACCAACGGTTCGCCACCGGTCAGCCGCAGACGGCGCACGCCGAGTGCAACGAAGGTCGAGGCGATCCGGTCGATTTCGCCGAGCGTCAGCACCTCGGACTTGGGCAGGAATGCCGGATGTTCGCCGATGCAGTAGGTGCAGCGAAAGTTGCAGCGATCCGTCACGGAGATGCGTAAATAGTCGATGTGGCGGCCGAGACCGTCGACGAGCCCTGAACGGTCCGGATCGGCCAAGAGCGGAAGAGGTGCCGCGTCGGACGACACGTTCGACGCCTGGCCGGCTGCTGGATGGTCGCCGGAAGCTGTGCGGCCCCATGTGTCGGCGGTGCCGGCGATCGAGCGGGCATCGATCCGCGGAGATGTGCCAAGGGTTGCAACACGGCCAACAGCAATGTGACCGTCGCCGCCGCGAAGGGGATTGTCCCAGTGCACGCCGGTCCTCCCATTTTGTTTTGGCCCACCGAAGGCAAGCAAATCCCTCCACCGCGCTGACAGCACGGCAAGAGCGCCTGATTTACTTGGCCGAATGAGCTGCTTCTGCTTCTATTGGCAGAATACGTCGGTTTCAGCCAAAGTCGCAATTCGTTCGGATGCGACGTCCGTGATGTGAAATCTGTCGCAAACTGCAACATTCGGTAAATACGCGTATCGCCGTATTCTGACAGCGATGCGTCCGGATCGGCCGCTCGGCTTGCGCTTCATGGACGATCGCCGAATGGGTCAGCCTTCTTGCCGACTGCTGTGCATATGGCCGTGGCTGCCTGCCGGCGGCCCGCCGTGCGAGTGGCGATGCTCGAACACCAGATGGGTGCGCCTGAGCAGGTCGACATCGTGCAGGACGGCGAGGACGGGGCCATCGGCAACGACCCGCCCTTCAGCCAGGACGATCGCCCGGTCGGCAATGTCCTCGACGATGTCGAGATCGTGCGTGGCGGTGACGACGGTACGCCCGGCGCCAGGCTCGCGCGCCAGGAAGCCGACGAGGTTGGCCCGGCTGGCGGGATCGAGCGCCGCCGTCGGCTCGTCGAGAAGCAGGACGTCCGGCTCGGTGATCAGCACTGAGGCGAGTGCCACCCGCTTCTTCTCGCCGCCGGAAAGACGGTGTGGCGGCCTGTCCTTGAGGTGGGCGATGCCGAAGCGCGCCGAGACAGTGTCGACGGCGTCGCGCACCTTTGGCTTCTCCCAACCGAGCTGCAGCGGACCGAAGGCGAGTTCGTCGCTGACCGTGGGATTGAACAACTGCACGTCCGGGTTCTGGAACACCAGGCCGACCCTTCGGCGAAAGGCGTAATTGGTGGCGTCGTCCTGGAATGCCGCCTCGGTCAATGGTGCGGCAAAGGCCGTCGCCGTGCCGCTCGCCGGAAAGCACAGCGCGTCCATCATCCTGAGAAGCGTCGACTTGCCGGATCCGTTGGCGCCGAGCAGTGCCACCCGCTCGCCGGACCGGATCGTCAGGCTGACACCCTCGAGCGCCCGTTGCGTCCGATAGGCGAAGGTGACGTCGTCGAATTGAAACGCGGTCGCCGTCATGGCTGCAGCCCCAGGATCAGGGCCGGTACGGCCAAGGCGATGGCGAGGAAGACCCAGTCGGGCGGCCGGGTGTGGAAGTCGTGTAACAGCCGCACCTCGCCGCGATAGCCGCGCGCGATCATCGCAGCATGAACGTCCGATCCCAAGGCAAAGGTCTTCGCCAGCAGCATGCCGATCGCCGTCATCAGCATGCGGCGGCGCTCGCGGCCGTCGAGCGGCGCGACGATGCGGCTGCGGCGCGCCTCCATCATGTGCCGGGCGGCCTCGATGAGGACGAAGACGTAGCGGTAGGTCATGCCGAGGACGGCGACCGCGGCAGCGGGCACGCCGAGGCTGGCGAGAGCCTTCAGAACGTGCGGCCAGGGTGTGGTCAGAACGATGAGCAGCGCCAGCGTGGCAGCCGTCTCCGCCCGGCCGACGACGAAGGCCGCGCTCCTCAGCCCCTGTAGCGTGATGGCCCAGCCGACGACCGGCAGGTGCACAATCGGCGTTCCGGGTACCAGGAAAATCGCCGGCAGCACGATGATGCCGGAAAAGATGAGAACCCCCACCCAGACCTGCCGGGCGAGGCGACCGGGGCCGATCCGCGAGATGAGCGCAAGCGCCACGGCAGCGACGAACAGAGCCGCCAGCACGACGAGCGACCGGGTGGCCGTGGTGGCGACGATGAGGGCAACGAGGGCTAGCACCTTGATGCGCGGATCGACGCTTTGCAGGAAGCCCGGCCGTGTCGCGGTGGCTTCGGCATCGAGCGCATAGGCTTCGGCGTTGACGAGGCCGAGGACCAGGCTGTCGAGAGCCCCGCGCCGACCTCTGCCGCAGCCGCATATGCCGTAGCGCTGATCGGCCATCGTCAGTCCGGCAACCGGGTCGACGCCCGACGTCCGGGAAGCGCGCCGACGACGAGGAAGACGAGAAGGACGAGGCCGCTGCCCATCACGGCGGAGAGCACATAGCCGACGGATTTGTTGTCGAGAAAGGTCGGCGCGTAGTCGGGGAACGGCGCGTTCCAAAGGCCGTCGAGTGCCTTCAGCCCGGACGGCACGGTGGCCGGCGGCACGACGTTGCCGGAGGCCCTGGCAATGTCCTGGCGCGCGGCCGGGTCGGCCAGATCCTCGACGCTCCACTCGCCCCAGGCGGTGCCGCCGGCGATGAGGCCGATGGGGCTCAGGATCATGAACACGGCAAGGCCGAACCACAGCGCGCGGGTCTGCCACCAGACGCGCGTCGGGGCGGACGGCGACAGGGTACCGGCGCCCAACAGTTCCGGCTCGTAGCGCTGCAGCGCTCTCACCAGTCCGGCCCCGATGGCGGCTTCGGCGAGGCCAGCGATGGTCAGATGCCCGGCCATCATGGCCGGCACGGCGATGGCGAGCGGATAGGGGGCATAGAGCGGCGCGCCAGTCGCATCGACGAAAAGGAGTGGTTGGATGCCGAATTCCAGCGCGGCGAAGAAGGCGGCGACGTTGATGCCGACGTAGCCGGAGATGCCGGCGGCGACCGCGCGGACCGGAGAGGTTGGCGCGCTGCGCCCGGCGATCAGGACATAGACCCAATAGGAGACGAAGGTCCCGACGATCGCCATGTTGAAGGCGTTGGCGCCATAGGCGGTGATGCCGCCGTCGCCGAAGAACACCGCCTGGATCAACAGGGCCGTGGATATGGACAGGACGGCAGCCCATGGTCCGAGCACGATTGCGGCGAGCCCCATGCCGACGGCATGACCGGTCGTGCCGCCGGGAAGCGGCAGATTGAACATCATGACGACGAAGGAGAAGGCCGAGACCACGGCCATCAGGGGAACGAGTTTGGTGTGAAGCTTGGCTTTGACCTTGCGCGAGGCGACATACCAGACCGGTGCCGCAGCGGCGAAGGCGACGGCACAGGTCGCCGGCGACAGGTATCCATCGGGAATATGCATGGCAGCGCTCTCTTCGGTCGGCAAAGCGTCGCCGCGCCAGCCAGAGCGCTGCGAGTGAGACGGAGGCTATGGACCGAACCGTGCTGCGTCAATACGAAGTATGACGATTTGTCAGAAAAATCATATCCTGCGGGTGTGGTTGCCGGTCGTGGCCGTCGCCACGCAATAAAAAGCCGGCCGCGACGGAATCGCGACCGGCTCCGGTTGGCGCCACGGGCGGTTGGCGCACCGCCGTTCAGTTCACTTCACGAAGATGTTGTGCACGAACATGGAGGTTTCCGGCACCAGCGTGACGATGAGGAGCGTGATCCACAGGGCCGTCATGAACGGCCAGATGGACCTGACCACCTTCGACACCGACACTTCGCCGATAGCGCAGCCGAGGTAGAAGGCAGCGCCGACCGGCGGCGTGTTGAGGCCGATGGTGCAGTTCAACAGGACGATGATGCCGAACTGCACCGGATCCATGCCGTAGTGCATGACGATCGGCAGGAAGATCGGCGTGCAGACGAGGATATGCGCCGCCATGTCGAGGAAGATGCCGAACAGGAACAGCGCGATATCGACCAGGATGAAGATCACCCAGGGCGTCGACGAAATCGAGGAGAGGAATTCTCCGGCGTGGTCGGCGACGCTGTAGATGCTCATCAGATAGCCGAACATCGTCGAGATGCCGACGAGGAGAAGCACGATGCCGGTGGTCTTCGAGGCCTTGGCGGCCGCCTTGAGGAAGTGTTCCCAGGACAGGCTGCGATAGACGAAGGTGGTCAGCAGCAGGGCATAGAGCACCGCCACCGCGCCGGCTTCCGCCGCCGTGAACACGCCCGACAGGATGCCGCCGACGATGATCACCATGATGAACAGGCCGGGCAGCGCGATCGCCGAACTCACCGCCACCTCGTGCCAGCCGGGGAATGCCCCGCGCGGATAGTTGCGGGCGCGGGCAACGAAATAGGCCGTCAGCAGGTTGGCGATCGACAGCATGGCCGCGGGAACGGCGCCTGCCATGATCAGCGAATTCATCGACACGATGCCGCCGGCGGCCAGCGAGTAGATGATCATGTTGTGGCTGGTCGGCATCAAGGCGCCGACGAGCGAGGAATAGGTGGTGACGTTGACGGCGTAGTCGGCGTCGATGCCTTCCTTCTTCATCAACGGAATGAGCGCCGAGCCCATGGCCGAGACGTCGGCGACCGGCGAACCCGAAACGCCGCCGAACATGGTGCAGGCCACCACGTTGGTCATGCCGAGACCGCCGCGCACGTGCCCGACCATCGCCTTCGAGCAGCGGATGATGCGGTCGGCGATGCCGCCGTACATCATCAATTCACCGGTGAAGATGAAGAACGGGATCGTCAGGAAGGCGAAGACGTTCATGCCGGCGGCCATGCGCTGGAACACCACGGCGATCGGCAGGCCTTCGTAGATCACCGTGCACAGCGAGGACAGACCGATGGCGAACACCACCGGCATGCCGACCAACAGCCCGAGAACGAAGGTCACGCAGAGAATGGTCAGTGCCATGACGGTACGATCTCCAGGTTATTCAGGCGGGCGACGATGCGCTCGATAGCGAAGACGATGATCAGGATGCCGCCGAGGACGAGCGGCACATACGACCAGCCCTGGGAGATCGGCAGACCAGGGTTGATGTAGTCCCACATCGCGTCGGTCAGGATGGCCGCGCCGTAAGCCATGAAGCCGCCAAAGGCGATCATGCCCAGGTAGACGGTAATGTCAGCCCAGATCTTCACCCGCTCGGGGGCATAGGCGAGAATCGACTCCATGCCGATGTGACGGCCGTCGCGCACGCCGACGGCGGCGGCCAGGCAGGTGACGTAGAGAACGACGACGAGGGCCAGGATCTCGGTCCAGGTCGGCGAGTTGTTCATCACGTAGCGGCCCCAGATCTGGTAGAGCACCGCGCAGAGAATGACGTTGAGCCCGAACACGGCGATCTGCAGGCAGATGCGGGAGAGGCGGGCTTGGAATCGGAAATAGGCACCGAGTGCCCCCTCGACTTCGGTCGTCCGCTTGCGCGGCGGGGTCGGAGCCAGCTGGTTCGCATCCATCTGAGGATCTCCTTCGATTGTCATTGTTGCGGACGGTCGGCAGGTGCTGCGACGATCCGGCCAAGGTCAGCCAGAGTTGCTCCGGGGGAACTGGCCACCGTCTCGGGGCGCATCGCGTTAGGCTGGGAGCGCCGGAATGACAGAGGCAGGCTGAACTGCCGGAACTGGAGCATGTCCGGCGTGATCGGACCGGTGCCGCCGATCGGCCATGCGCCCGACCCCGCCCTTGCCCGATGGTCGCCCCGTCAAGTCGCACGGTCCCGAAGGCGCCGGCCGTCTTGCCGTACAGATGCCCGAGGGGGCGTCGGTCCTCCTCGGGTCTGTCGATCAGTCGGCCACCCGTGCGCTCGGCCGTGTTGGGCCGCCGCTGCGGGTCGCCTCAAACAGGATCACTTGGCGTCGAGGATCTGCTGCAGCAGGGCCTTGAGCTTGGGATCGGTGAGGAACTGGTCGTAGACCGGCTTCATCGCCGCCTGGAACGGCGCCTTGTCGATCGTGATCGCCTCGATGCCGGCCTTCAGCACGATGTCCTTCGACTGGGTTTCGAGATCGGACCACAGCTTGCGCATGACGGCGACGGAGTCTTTGGCCGCTTGGCGGAACAGCTTCTGCTCGTCCGGCGTCAGCGCATCAAAGGCCTTCTTCGACATGACCAGCACGTCGGGTGCCATCGAATGCTCGTCGAGCGTGTAGTACTTCGCCACTTCATAGGCGTGCGAGGTCTGGTAGGTCGGCCAGTTGTTCTCGGCGCCGTCGATCAGGCCGGTCTTCAACCCGGTGAACACTTCGCCCGTCGGCATCGGCGTCGCATTGGCGCCGAGCAGCTTCATCATCGCCACCCACACGTCCGATTGCTGAACGCGGATCTTCATGCCTTTCAGGTCGGCCATCGTGCGGACCGGCTTCGTCGTATAGAACGAGCGCACGCCGGAATCGTAGAAGGCGAGACCGACCATGCCATGCGCATCGCAATCAGCGAGGATCGCGTCGCCGATCGGGCCGTCGAGCACGCGGTGCATCTGATCGACGTCGTGGAACACGAAGGGCAGTACCGGCACCATCATCGCCGGGCAGATCGTGTTGAGCGTGCCGGAGTTGAGGCGGAGGAATTCGATCGCGCCGAGCTTGATCTGTTCGATCGTGTCCTTCTCGGAGCCGAGCTGTGACGACGGGAACACCTTGATCGTGTACTTGCCGTTCGTCGCCTTGGAAATGGTCTCGCTCATGAACTGGACGGCCTTCACCGTCGGATAGTCCGGCGGCTGCACGTCGGCCGAGCGGAATTCGCGCGCCTGCGCTTGCGCCAGACCGAGCGAGAGGGCGCCTGCGATAGCCCCCAGGACAATTCTCTTGGTGAACTTCATGTTTATTTCCTCCGCTAACTTCATGCTTGGCGCATGGAAATGGCTTGCTCCGCGAGATGTCTCACGCAGCCGTCGGGCCAAAGGCGACCACGGCGAGGTCGCATTCGGCAACATCTGAGAAGCAAATTCGGCCCTTCGAACCGGGCACCACGTTGTGCGCTCCGGTGGTCATGCCGGTCAGCACGATGTCGCCGGCCTTCAGGCGACGTCCACGGCCGGCGAGATTTTCGGCAAGGAACTTCAATGCCCCGAGCGGTCCGCCGGGCAGGGCCGCCGCCGAGCCTTCGCCGACGGCGACGCCGTCGATGAAGACCTTCGAGGTGAGGTCGCCGAGCGCCGCCGCGTGCCAGTTGGCGAGCGAGGGGCCGACGACGGCGCCGGAATTGTTGCCCTGATCGCAGAGGACCGCGAGCGGGCCGATGTCATTCAATGTCGGCAACGGGCTCGAGGCGATCTCCGCCCCGGCATGGAGGCCCGAAAGCGCGTCGGCAATCGCCTCGGTCGTGAAGCCGTCGACGTCGGGTGCGAGATCGCGGGCGAAGACGGCGACGAACTCAGCCTCGATCGCGGCAAAGCCGCCGGCATGGATGCTGACCGTCGCCGTGCCGCCCAATGGCAGATGGTGGACTGGACCGGAGAAGATCGGCCCGCAGATCCGGTCGGAGCCGAGCGCTGCGCGCAGGTCGGGACGGATCATCGCAACCTTCCAGCCGACGATCGGACGGCCGTCGAGAGCGATCGTGCGCTCTTGAACGCGGTAGCCGTCGGAGAGTGTCTCCGGCAGGTGCCCCGGGAAGGAATGCAGCACCCGGGCCTCGCGTCTGGCGGCCTGGAAGCTGGCGGCAATCGTATCTACCTGGGGGTCTGTCAGTCGCATGGTCGACCGTTCGTCTTTTCGAGTGGTCCTGTCCCGCGTTTAGCAGAAAGGGACGCTTGTCGTTAGTCTGGTATGGTACCGTATTCCCTCCGGACCTGCTAGTATGGTATGGCAGAACCCGAACGATATTTCCAGCGGAAATTGGCCTTACCACTTTACCACCTTGGAACTCGGATCGGGATCGAAACGCAAATCGGGTCAAATACGTATGAAGGCGGCAACCAAGACGGTGACAGCGATCGACGGCGATATCGGCGGCTCGCTGCAGGAGACCGCGGCGAAACGCGTGGAGCGTGCGATCCGCAAGGCGATCGTGACGCTCGAACTGAAACCGGGCGCATCGCTATCCGAAAAGGAGTTGGCGGAACGCTACGGCGTGTCGCGTCAGCCGGTGCGCGAGGCCTTCATCTCGCTCGCCCGCGCCGAGTTCGTTGAGATCCACCATCGCCGTGGCACCTTCGTCGTGAAGATCTCGGCTGAGAAGATGCGGCAGGCCCGCTTCGTGCGCGAATCGCTCGAAGTGGCGGTGGTGCGCGCCGCGGCGAAGTCCTTCGATCCCGCTGTCCGCGACAGGATCGAGCAGGTGCTCGCCGCACAGGAGGCGCTGTCCGGCAGTGGCGCCCACTATCAGTTCCAGCGCGCCGACGAGAATTTCCACAGACTGCTTGCCATCGGCGCCGGCTTTCCGGTCGCCTGGAGCATCATCGACGATATCAAGGCGCACATGGATCGCGTCTGCCACCTGACGCTGCCGAGTGCGACGCCGCTCCTGGTTCGGCAGCATCGGGCGATCGTTGCCGCCATCGACGCCCATGATCCGCCTCGCGCCGAGACGGCGATGCACGAACATCTCGAGGAGATTCTGCGCGCGCTTCCCGACGTGGAGGTCGAATTCGCCGAACTCTTCGCTTGACCCGAAGGCGTGGCCTGGCCGGCGTTCCGCCAGCGAGAGGTTGCGCCATCCGTTTGATAGAAAGGACTTGAAGCCGTGGATATCCGTCACGCTCTGCACTACTCACAAACCGAGACGCTCGGCACCGGCGAATTGCGCCGGCATTTTCTCGTCGAGTCCATGTTCACGCCGGGCAGCATCACCGCGACGCTGACCCATTACGACCGCCTCGTGGTGATCGGCATCATGCCGACAGATGCGCCGCTCGCCTTTGGTGAACAGCAGGCGAAGCCGGTCGGCACCTCCTATTTCCTCGAGCGGCGTGAAGTCGGCTTCATCAACATCGGCGGTCCGGCCAGGATCGTCGCTGACGGCACCGCCTACGATCTGGCCTTCCAGGAGGCACTCTATCTCGGCAAGGGCACCAAGGAGGTGTCCTTCGAAAGCCTCGATGCCGCCAACCCGGCCAAGCTCTACGCCGCCTCGGCGCCGGCCCATGCCGCGCATCCGGCCAAGAAGATCACGCTTGCCGAGGCTTCGCCACAGACGCTCGGCAGCCAGGCGACGGCCAACGCCCGCACGATCTTCAAGTATTTCCATCCCGGCCTGCTGCCGACCTGTCAATTGGTGATGGGCCTCACCCGGCTCGAGACCGGCTCGATCTGGAACACCATGCCGGCCCACACCCATGATCGTCGCATGGAGGCCTATCTCTATTTCGAGCTGCCGAAGGATGCCTTCGTCGTGCATCTGATGGGCCGGCCCGAAGCCACCCAGCACTTGATCGTGCGCAATGAGCAGGTGGCGATCTCGCCGCCTTGGTCGATCCACTCCGGCGCCGGCACCTCGTCGTATGCCTTCATCTGGGCCATGGCCGGCGACAACCAGTCATTCGCCGATATGGACCACATCCCGATGGGAGAGCTGAAGTGAGTACGTCGCTGTTCGATCTGACGGGCAAGACCGCGCTCGTCACCGGCAGCCGGACCGGGCTTGGGCTCGCGCTCGCCGAAGCGCTCGCCCGGGCTGGCGCCGACATCATCGGGCTGGGCTCGTCGCCGATGCCGGAAGCGGAAGCGCGCATTTCGGCGCTCGGGCGTCGCTTCAAACCCGTCATCGCCGACCTCGCCATGCCGCACGACTTCAAGGGGTTGATCGCCGATATCGAGGCCGACTTCGGCGGCATCGATATCCTCGTCAACAATTCCGGCATCATCCGCCGCAACGACGTCCTCGACTTTTCCGAAGAGGACTGGGACGTGGTGATGACGGTGAACCTGAAATCGCTGTTCTTCCTGAGCCAGGCGGTTGCCCGATCGATGGTCGCGCGCGGCGTTGCCGGCCGTATCATTTCGGTCGCCTCGCTGCTGTCGTTCCAGGGCGGCATCCGCGTGCCGTCCTATACGGCGTCGAAGCACGGAGTTGCCGGGCTAACCAAGTTGTTAGCCAACGAACTAGCGCCTCGCGGCATCACGGTCAACGCTATCGCCCCCGGCTACATGGAGACGGATAATACGTCCGCGCTCAGGGCCGATGCGGTGCGCCAGAAGCAGATCCTCGAGCGGATTCCTGCCGGTCGCTGGGGCCTGCCCGAAGACCTCGCCACCACGGTGCTGTTCCTCGCCTCCCCGGCCTCCGGCTATGTCACCGGAACGACCATCCCGGTCGATGGCGGCTGGCTGGCAAGGTGAGGCGAAGCGCTGCCGGTAGCAACGGGTCCTTCATGCCTAGAGGAGCGAGGCGAAGCCGAGCTCGAACCGTGAAGGCCTGCGATCAGGTGCGAGCCGGGATGCCAGACTATCCGCGCCGCCCTTCGTGCCTATCGAGGCCTGGCTTCGCCTCGCTCCTCTAGGCATGAAGGGCCTGTCGCCGTGCGCCCACGGTCAGATCATTCCGCCGCCTCGGCCTGTACCGGTCGTCGCCGCGACGACATCACCACCAACAGGGCAATGACGATGCAGGCGGCGCCGGCCACGTAGAGCGCCGGCAGATAGGTGGAAAATTCGGTCCTGCTCGCACCAGCGCCGAAGGCGGCCGTCGCCGCGCCGAGCTGATGGCCGGCGAAGATCCAGCCGAAGACGAGACCGGCCCGCTCCGCCCCGAAGCTTTCAGCCGTGATCTTCACGGTCGGGGGTACCGTCGCCACCCAGTCGAGCCCGTAGATGACGGCGAAGATCGACAGCGAATAGAGATCGAAGCTCGAATAGGGCAGATAGATCAGCGATACGCCTCTCAGCCCGTAATAGAAGAACAGAAGGACCCGGTTGTCGTATCGGTCCGACAGCCAGCCGGACAGAATCGTGCCGAAGAAGTCGAACACGCCGATGACCGCGAGCATGCTGGCGGCCGCAACGGCGGCGATGCCGTAGTCACCGCACAGGCTGACCCAATGCACCTGGATGAGACCATTGGTCGACAGGCCGCAGACGTAGAACGACAGGAACATGACCCAGAAGATGGAGTTGCCGGACGCTTCGCGCAGCGCCTGGAGTGGGGCCAGCATGAGGCTGCCGATGCTGCGGTGCTGGGCCACGTGCGGCGTCACTTCCGTCTCGCCGAAGCGGGGCAAGCCGACGTCCGACGGGTAGTCGCGCATGAACAGCACGATCAGCACCAGGGCCAGCATCAGGATGGCGATGACGAAGCCGAGCGCGACGCGCCAGCCGTAGGCGGTCGACAAGGACGCCATCAGCGGCAGAAACACCAGTTGGCCGGTGGCGGTCGAGGCAGTCATCATGCCGACGACGAGGCCACGCCGGCGCGAAAACCAGCGGGTGGCAACGGTCGCGCCCAAGACCAATGCCGTCATGCCGGTGCCGAAGCCGATGGCGATACCCCACAACAGCATGAGCTGCCACAGTTGCTTCATGCCGAGCGACACGACAAAGCCGACGGCAATCAGGCCGAGCGCCGCGCGTACCACCGCCTTGACGCCGAAATGGTTCATCAGCGCTGCGGCGAAGGGGCCCATCAGGCCGAAGAGCATCAGCCGGACCGCCAGGGCGGTCGAAATGTCGGCGTTCGACCAGCCAAATTCGGTCTGCAGCGGCTCGATCATCACGCCGGCGGAGCCGAGCGCTCCGGCGGTAGACAGCATGGTGAGGAAGGTCACGCCAACGACCACCCAGCCGTAGTGGATGTTGTGGCGCGCCAGCGCCGCGGCGATCCGCTGCGACAGGGTGGAGGAGAGTGAGTTGGGCTCCATCGGCAGACCTTTCGTGCCGCGGCTGCGCGGCCGCTCTCGTAGTTACGGGGATATACCCGGAAGTTGATAATCGTTTAGAGCTCGGACGCCACGGCTTGCCAGCTCGCGATGGCTTCCGGGCCGATGGCTGCTGTCAAACGCGCCTGCACCGCGGCCCACAGGGGAGCGCCGACCTCCAGCACGTTCCGGCCCGCGGCCGTCAAGGTCAGGCAGGCTTCGCGCTGGTCTTTAGCTTTCACCGTAGCGACGAGTTTTCGGCGCTCCAGCACCTTGGCGTTGCGGCCAACCGTCGAGCGGTCGAGCTCGCAGACGGCCGCCAGATCCGTGAGCGAGATCGGCTCTTTGTGGGCAATACGCCTGAGCAGGCTGAACTGGGCGATGTTGACCTCGATGGGGCTGAGCGCCTCGTCGTAGATCGCCGTCACCTTGCGCGCCGCGGTG
>JARLIT010000355.1 GCA_031291575.1 Ancalomicrobiaceae bacterium | reverse complement strand
CAGGAGTTGTCGGCCTCGCGCTGAGGAGCACGGGTCCCGCACAACGGGAAAATGAGAGTTATGTCGCTATTTCAATAATATACGTGCTCGCAGTTTTATCCAGAATGGCGCGCCAAAATCGATATCACTCGGGATTAGGCTGCGAACTCCGGTCCAAATCCAGTCCGCAATTGGCGCTGGCCGATGGCTGCGTCTGGGCGGTTGAAGTCCCTTGTGCACTTTGCACATCCACGTCTCGATGACCGATCGCCGCACCGCGTTGCGGTTGCTCCATCCTGAACCGCGCTGGAATGGACCGCATGCGACGGTGTGTTAGCTGGCAATCACGACTTCGACATGCGCCTTCTCCAGGGCCTGCATCAGATCCTCGGGCGGTCGCTGATCGGTCACCAAGACGTTGAACGCCTCGAGCCGCGCGATGCCGGCGAAGGCGTAGCGGCCGAACTTGCTGGAATCGGCCACGATGATCACTCGGCGTGCCGCCGCCATCATCTCGCCGATCATGCCGGCTTCGGCCAGATCGCTGACGGAACAGCCCGCGGTCGTCAGACCGCCGACGCCGATGACGGCCGTATCGGCGCTGATCGTCGCCGCTCTGACAAAGCCGACCGAACCGACCGAGATGCGACCGCCGCTGCGGACCTCGCCACCGATGATGTAGAGACTGCGCACTGCTTGCTGCGGCATTGCCTGCAGCAGATTCAGATTGTTGGTAACGATCTTCAATTCGCGCCGTTCGGTCAGTCCTTCGGCGAAGGCTACCGTCGTCGACCCGCCATTGACGATCAGTGTTTCGCCGTCGAGAATCAGGCGCGCCGCAGCCTGGCCGATGCGTTGTTTTGCCGCAGATTGCTTCTTCGTGCGGAGATCGATAGACGAGTCCGCTGCCGCCAGCGTTTCACGTGGGATCGCTCCGCCATGTGTGCGGTCCAATAGACCCTGGTCGGCCAATATATCAAGATCACGGCGGATCGTGTCGAGCGAAACCTCAAATCGAGCGCTCATATCCGTAACTGTTATTTGTCCCAATTTCTTGGCAATATTTAGAATATCAGCGCGACGCTTGGCTGGAAGCGTCGCATCTTGAATTGTGCTGTCTTCTATTTGCCTGTTCATGGCCGCGCGCGATCCGCACCTCCTAGACTACCCAGAGGAGCAGATATTAAGCGAAACTGCCAGAATGGGCAATAACGCATATAGTCGCAAAAAGTCTCGTTATGATGCTTGACGATGCGTTATTTTGCGAGTTATCTAGGTTCAACAAATTGACGAGGTCCGCTGAACGGGCGGATCCGATGGTAGGGAGGAACAACATGACAGATCGCAGTGAGCATAATGTCTCCGGGCGCTCCGCCAGCACGAGCGGGTTCGGTCGTCGCAGCTTCTTGATGGCAGCAGGCGCGGCCCTCGCCACGCCGGCGATCCTGAAGACCATTTCGGTGGCCCGCGCCGGCAGCCCGACGGAAATCACATTCTCCAGCGCCAAATTCTTCGGCAAGCAGACGGTCGCCCAGGTGGTCGACTTGTTCAATCAATCGCAGGGCGAAATTCGCGTCACTTATGACGAATTGCCGCCACCCAGTTCCTCCACCGAGGTGCATCAGGGCCTCGTGCAGCGGTTGGCCAAGAAGGACGGTTCGCCGGATGTCTTCACCCAGGACGTGGTGTGGATCGCCGAATTCGCCGGCGCCGGCTGGGCCTTGGCGCTCGACGACGTCATCTCCGCCGCTGAGGCCGCGGAATATTTCCCCGGCGTGCTCGCCGCATGCAAGTTCGGCGGCAAACTGACGGCGTTGCCGTGGTTCGTCGACTCCGGCATGCTCTATTACCGCAAGGACCTGCTGAGCGAAGCCAGCATCGCGGTCCCGGAGACGTGGGAGCAGCTCACCACGGCCGCCGCCACGCTGATGAAGGCCGGCAAGGCCAAGATCGGCTTCTCCTGGCAGGCCAAGCAGGCCGAGGTGCTGATCTGCGATCTGGTCGAGTTCATCGCCTCGAACGGCGGCTCGATCCTCGGACCCGACGGCAAGACCGTAACGCTCGCCGACAAGCCGGCGATCGAGGCCGTGCAGTTCATGTACGACACGATCGCCAAGTACAAGATCAGTCCGGCCGACGTCAGGAGTTGGGACGAAGAGCCGTCGCGCATGCCGTTCACCGGCGGCGACGTCGCCTTCCTGCGCAACTGGTCCTACGTCTATCCGATCTCGCAGGACGCCAAGACCTCGTCGGTCGTCGGCAAGGTCGGCGTCGCCCCGCTGCCGCATTTCGCCGGCGGCAAGAGCGCGGCCTGCCTCGGCGGCTACCAGTACGGCGTCAATGCCTCGACCAAGAACCGCGACGCGGCGGTGACCTTCGTGAAATGGCTGTCCAGCCCCAAGACGCAGCTCACTTTCGCCACCGAACTCGGCTTGGCACCGAGCCGGCCCGCCGTATTCGACTCCGCCGAACTCGGCAAGGCGCAGCCCTTCATGCAGACCCTGAAGCCGGTGTTCGTCGGTGCGACGGCGCGCCCCGTGACGCCACGCTACTCGCAGGTCAGTCTGGCGCTGCAGTCGGCGGTGTCGAAGGCGGTCAACGACGGCAATGTCGCCGTCGCCCTGACTGACGCCAAGAAGAAGATCGAGAGCATCGTTTCGGCATGACAACTGCCATGGCTGCTGTCCGTCAGTCGTACCGCGACGACAAACGGCAGAAAGCGATCAGGCAAGCGGGGCGGGTCGGTCGCCTGAACCCGCTGCTTTTTCTGGCTCCGGCCGGTCTGGCGCTTCTGGCGGTCTCGGTGTTTCCCGTCTTTGACGGCCTGTGGCTGTCGATGCACAACACGCTGTTGTCGGCGCAACGAAGCGATTTCATCGGCCTCGGCAACTACTGGCAATTGGTCGGCGACGATCAGTTCTGGTCGGCTTGGCAGCACACGCTTGTGTTCACGGCGGTCTCGACAATTGCCGAAACGCTGATCGGACTGGCCATGGCGCTCGTCCTGCACGAGACGTTTTCCGGTCGCGGCATGGTCAGAGCTGCGATGCTGATACCTTGGGCAATTCCAACGGTGGTCACGTCCAAGATGTTCGGCTGGCTGTTCGACGGTCAGCACGGCATCGTCAACTGGCTCCTCGTGCAGACGCATATCCTCTCGGGCCCGGCCAATTGGTACGGATCGACCGACACCGCGTTCTGGACCATCGTCATTGCCGACGTGTGGAAGACGGCACCGTTCATGGCGCTGTTGCTGCTCGCCGGGCTGCAGACGGTACCGGGTGCGCTGATCGAAGCCTCGCGCATGGACGGTGCCGGAGCGTTGCAGACCTTCTTCTACATCCGTCTGCCATTGTTACTGCCGACCTTGATGATCGCCGGCATGTTCCGCGCCCTCGATGCCTTCCGCATCTTCGATCTGGTCTATGTGCTGACAGGAGGCGGTCCGGCGGATTCCACCGAGGTCCTGTCGACCTTGACCTACAAGACGCTGTTTTCGGCCCTCGACTTTGGCTACGGCAGCGCGCTTTCGGTGGCCATGTTTGCGACCGAAGCCTTGGTCGCCTTCGGCTTTGGCCTCTTCATTATGCGTGGCATGCGGCGGGCCAATGGCTAGAACCAAACCGGCCCCCGCGGCGAGGAGCACCCCCATGATGGCCTCTCTCGGGCTTCGTCTCGCCGTCGGCAGGGCCGTGCTCACCGCCGCCGCGGCGCTGATCGTGGTGTGGTCGGTGGCACCGTTCCTGTGGCAGGTGTCGACCGCCTTCCAGGAGGACCGGCTGCTGACGGCGGCCACGCCGAGTTTCTTGCCGTCGCCGCCGACGCTCGAGCATCTCGCCAACATCTTCGGCGAGAAGCAGTTTCAGCTCTACATCGTCAACTCGACGATCGTCGCCGGCCTGACCGCGATGTTCTGCCTCGTCATCGGCGCCGGCGCCGCTTTCGCGCTGGCCCGTCTTCGGATGCGCAACCGCTTCGGCATCCTGAGTGCCATCCTGTCGGTGTCGATGTTCCCGCAGATCGCCATCGTCGCGCCGCTCTACCTGATCGCCTCGGCCGCCGGGCTGATGAACACCTACACGGTGCTGATCGTCATCTATGTGGCGCTCGGTCTGCCGTTGGTGATCTGGGTGCTGTTCGGCTACTTCCAGACCATTCCCCTGGAGATCGACGAAGCCGCCACCATGGATGGCGCCGGGCCGCTGCGCCTGCTGGTCTCGGTGATCGTGCCGATGTCGCTGCCGGGCTTCGTCACCACCGGCCTGCTCGCCTTCATCATGGCCTGGAACGAATTCATGTTCGCGCTGGCCTTCACCTCGGGCATCAAGCGGCAGACGATCCCGGTCGGCATCGCCAATTTCACCAATCTCTACTACGTGCCGTGGGGCGACATCGCTGCCGCTTCGGTGGTCGTCACCCTGCCTTTGGTGGTCCTGGTGCTGATCTTCCAGCGCTACATCATCGAGGGTCTGACCCAGGGAGCGGTGAAGGAATGAGCGCCTCGCCAACTCCGAACATCGCCATCGACTGGACCCGCGCCTATGCCGACCTCGCTGCGGACATCCGCCGTCTGGCCGCCAATGCCCGACCGCTCGTCGCAGGCTTTGCCGCCTGCGTCGACAAGCGCCTCGACCTGCACGTCGTGGCGCCCGCCCTCGCCGAAACAACCGATCCCGCCGCGCAGCACTTCTTGGCCGAACTGCTGAGCCGGGCAAAGGCGGGGCGGGGCGGCGAGATCCTGGTCGACTGGCCTGAGGGGCCCGCTTTCCTCGACCAATTTGCCGGGCCGGACGCGGCTTCCCTCGGCGGCACCTCGGCGCAGGCGGCCTGGACGCTGGCTCGCATCGGCGCCCCCGTCGTGCTGGCCCTCGGCGATCGCAGCGCTGGACAGCTGTCCGTGCTCGATCCCGGCATCCGGCTGACAACGGCCGACGGCAGATTGCAGGCACCGACCGAGTGCACGCCCGAGCCCGGCGGCAAGCTGGCGCACTACATCCTCGAATACACCGCGGGGCGGCCGCTGCCCGGATGTGTCCCCGCCCGGTCCACCCGCATCATCGTGCGTTTTGCCGACGAGGCAGTTGAGCACGACGCCGACTTCCAGGCCTACATCCGCGGCCATGCCGGGCAGTTCGGCGCCGGGCTACTCTCCAGCCCCAACACCGTCCCCCTCGACCAATTGGGAGGTGTGCTCGACGTGCTCGTCGCCAGCGTGTCCGACTGGCGCACCGCCGGCATCGATTTCATTCACTGGGAACTCGGCGGCTTTCCGTGGCCCGGAACGCGCGACCTGTGCATCGGGCGGCTCGCCGGTCACGTCAGTTCCATCGGCCTCAGCTTGAGCGAGTTGCGCGAGGTGATGGGAACCGATGAGCCGACCGACCGGCAAGCCCTGCGGCTGGCGATGCAATGTCACATCTGCCGGGTGGTGGTTCACGCCGACGAATGGGCGCTCGCGGTCACCAGGGGAGACGCCGAACGCGAGCGTCGGGCGCTGATGGCCGGCTGCCTCATTGCCGCTGCTCGGGCGGACCGCGGCTTGCCTATAGCGACCCCGACGGTGCCCAGGGCCGGCGTGTTTGCGCCGCCGCCCTACCCGACGGCTGCGGACCTCGGCGACGGCTGGCACATGGCCTCATGCGCCAGCCCCTATCTCCGCCATCCGAAGTCCTGCCTCGGCCTCGGCGACAGTTTCACCGCCGGAACCCTGCTGATCCATGCACAGCCGATGGCAGACGCCGCCCGGCAGACCGGTGCCGCTGCCACCGAGATGCAGATGCCCCTTCCCGCCGGCGCGCCCGGCAATCGGAGCCCGTCATGGCTGCAGTAACGCTGAAGTCCGTCTCCAAGTCCTATGGCCTAGCCAAGGTCGTGCACGACATCGAATTTGCCATCGCGGACGGCGAATTCGTGGTGCTGGTCGGGCCGTCCGGCTGCGGCAAGTCGACACTGTTGCGCATGATCGCTGGGTTGGAACCGATCACTTCCGGAGAGGTCGTCATCGACGGCGAGATCATCAATGACGTGCCACCGAAATACCGCGACATCGCCATGGTGTTCCAGAGCTACGCGCTCTATCCGCACATGACGGTTGCCGGCAATATGGGCTTCGCCCTGAAGCTGGCCGGCGTTCCCAAAGCCGAAGCCGCGACGCGTATCCTCAAGGCGGCCGATATTCTCGGCCTCGGCGATCTGCTCGACCGCTACCCGCGTCAGTTGTCCGGCGGCCAGCGCCAGCGCGTCGCCATGGGCCGCGCCATCGTGCGCGACCCCTCCGTGTTCCTGTTCGACGAACCGTTGTCGAACCTCGACGCGGCGCTCAGGATGCAGATGCGCGTCGAGATCGCCGAACTGCACCAGCGGCTCGGCGCCACGATGATCTACGTCACCCACGACCAGACCGAGGCGATGACACTCGCCGACCGCATCGTCGTCCTGAACCGCGGCCGGGTGGAGCAAGTCGCCACCCCGATGGAGCTCTACCAGCAACCGCGCAACCTGTTCGTCGCCCGCTTCATCGGCTCGCCGCCGCTCAATCTCGCTGAAACGCGCGTCACCGCCAACGCCGTCGACCGGCCCCGCTCAACCGAGATTGCGCTGAAGGACGGCACCAGACTGACGATCGGTTGCGGCTATGACCGGCTGTCCGTCGGCCAGATCGTGCAGCTCGGCATTCGCCCGGAGGCGCTCCTTCCCACCGATGACGGTCCACTCGCCGGCCGTGTGCAACTCGTCGAGCCGCTTGGCGGCTTGACCCTGCTGCATGTGCGCCTCGAGGGCGGCGACATGTTCATCGTCCAGCTTGCCGGCGCCGCCGGCTGGCGCGTCGGCAGCCCCATCCGCCTGAAGGCCGAGGCCTCCGGCGTTCACCTCTTCGACAGCGCCGGGCAACGGATTCCGGAAGAAACGGACGATGTCGCCTTGCTCGCACGGCGTTTTGGCGCCGTGTCCTGACCTTCACTCAACAGGAGAACCATGATGTTCCGTCTCGATACCAAACTCGCCAAGATCCGCGCCGGTAACTACCGCAAAGGCGACTTCATCATTGCCGACGCCAAGGATGGCGACATGTCCAACCCGATCCCCGGCACCGGGCCGATCCGCGCCGCGGACGGCAGCTTCGTGCGCTTCCGCACCCGTGCCGAGTTCCTCGACATGATCACCTCGATCATCCGCCAGGACCGGCTCGACATCATGCTGGTCTCGGCCTCCAACCTGGAAAAGCTGAAGGCTGCCGGCGCCTTCGACGGCAGCGCGGTGAAGCCGGCGTTCCGTGCCAATGACACGACCGATATCTGGGGTGCCCGGCCGAACGGCTACGGCGGGCTCGGCGCCTCGCGGCCGTTCCGCTCGCCGAACCTGAAGCGAGTGGCGGAAGCAGGCCTCAGCGATCTCGGCCTCTACTCCATCACCTTCAACAACACGATCGAGGACGATCTGCGCTCGACGGAAGCCTTCCACGTCTTCCTCGAAGATGCGGCTGCCAATGGCATCAAGTACTTCCTCGAGGTGTTCAATCCGAATGTGCCTGGCCGCGTCGCCGGCGCCGATCTCGGCAAGTTCGTCAATGACAATCTGGTGCGCTGCCTGTCCGGCGTACTCGCCGTCGACCGGCCGCAATTCCTGAAGTATCCGTTCAACGGCCCGGCGGCGCTGGAAGAACTGGTCGCCTATGACCCGGGTCTCGTCGTTGGCGTGCTGGGCGGCGGCGCCGGCACAACGCGCGATACGTTCGAGTTGCTGTATCAGGCGGAGAAATACGGCGCCCGCGTCGCGTTGTTCGGCCGCAAGATCAATCTGGCCGAGAGCCAGCTCGACATCGTCGACGCCATGCGTCGTGTCGCCGACGGCGAGATGAAGCCCCTCGAGGCCGTGCGCGCCTATCACGGCATCCTCAAGGATAAGGGTATCCCGTCCGTTCGCAGTCTTGCCGACGACAGCCAGGTGACGGAGGCCGTGTTGAAGGAGGCCGCCTCGGTCTGAGGCTGAATACCGGGGCGTTGCCTGTTCGCGGCCAAGCCCGCGAACAGGCGTACCGTCAACTACATGACGGCGGCCTATCCACTCCAGTGGCACAGGGTCGTCGGCTTTCGGCTGTCCGCCTGCCGAGGAGACAATGCGGCGCAACGCAGCCGCTGGCGGAATCGTCGTGGCATCGTCTGGCTGGAATATCGCCGAATGCCGCGATCGACCTTTTATCGCTGGTACGACCGCTACCAGACCGGCGGACCAGAGGCACTGGAAGATCGTCCGTCGCGGCCGGATCGCGTCTGGAACCGCATCCCTGGAGAGATCCGGGACCAGATCCTCGATCTGGCGCTGGACGTGCCGGAACTCTCGCCGCGTGAACTCGCCGAGCGCTTCACCGATGAGAAAAAGTATTTCGTGTCAGAGGCATCCGTCTACCGGCTGCTCAAAGCCCATGATCTCATCACCAGCCCAGCCTATATCGTCATCAAGGCCGCCAATGAATTCAAGGAGAAGACAAAGTCACCCAACTAGATGTGGCATACCGATCTTACCTATTTCGAGATTGTCGGCTGGGGCTGGTGCTATCTCTCGACGGTCCTCGACGACTTCTCGCGCTATATCGTCGTCTGGAAGCTTTGCTCGACGATGAAGGCCGATGACGTGAAAGACACGCTCGACCTGACGCGCGCCGCCTCAGGGTTCGACAAGGCGACTGTCGTGCACCGGCCCCTGCTACTGTCCGACAACGGCGCGTCCTATATTGCCAGCGATCTGGCCGAATGGCTGACGGCAAAGAAGATGGAGCACGTGCGCGGTGCCCCATACCATCCGCAGACGCAAGGCAAGATCGAGCGCTGGCATCAAACGCTCAAGAACCGGGTCCTGCTGGACAACTATTACCTGCCCGGCGAGCTCAAGCGGCAGATCGCGGCTTTCATTGAGCATTACAACCACGCCCGATATCACGAGAGCCTCGACAGTCTGACCCCGGCAGACGTCTTTCACGGCCGGGCCAATGCCATCCTGGCCGAGCGCGACAGCATCAAGCAGCGCACAATCGAAAATCGACGCTTGCGGCTGCAACTGCAGGCAGCTTAGCCCTCAACCCCAATGAGCCAGAGCCTCCCGTCCGAATAGCCCGCAAGTGTCTTAATTCATCTGACGACGCACACTGAAATCCGATGAAGCTCGCTCCCGGGCGCCGCGACTCTTGGACAGCTGACAGACATCCCGAGAGGACGGTGGCCGGGATGCGACACAGAAAGGGGGCTCACGTCTAACGACGAGAGCCCATCAATGAGGAGGAAGAAGACGCGGTGTATTCCTGTGTTCTGGACCTCACGCGGCTGCAAAATCCCTAACGAAGGATTCGACCGTCTTGCGCAGATCGCTGGCTTGGCTTGATAGACCGCTCGACAACGTCATCAGCTGCGTCGATGCGGAGCCAGTCATTTCGGCAGCCTGACCGACGCCAGAGATGTTCTGGGTGACCTGATGTGTCCCGGAGGCCGCCTGCTGGCAGTTGCGGGCAATTTCGGCGGTGGCCGCGCCCTGCTGCTCGACCGCCGAGGCGATGGCTGAAGCGATCTCCTTGATGTTGGCGATGATACGGACAATCTCCGTCATCGACTTCACCGACCCGTCGGTCGCCTGCTGGATCTCGCCGACCTTGGTGCCGATCTCGCCGGTTGCCTTGGCGGTCTGATCGGCCAATTGTTTGACCTCGGCGGCAACAACGGCAAATCCCTTGCCCGCCTCACCGGCCCGCGCCGCCTCGATCGTGGCGTTCAGCGCCAGAAGGTTGGTCTGGTCGGCGATGCCCTTGATCAGGTTGATGACGTCGCCGATCGCTGCCGCCGCCGAGGCGAGGGCGCCGATGCGGGTGTTCGAGGCTTCCGCCTCAGTGAAAGCCGTGTCGGCGACCTTGGCGGAATGGCTAACCTGATTGGTGATCTCGCGCACAGACGCTGCCATCTCCTCCGACGACGCGGCGACCGTCTGCACGTTGGCGGCGGCTTCCTCTGCGGCTGCGGCAACGGCCTGAGCCTGACGCGAAGTTTCTTCCGCTGTGGCGGACAGGTTTTTGGCGGCGTCGGCCACCTCGCCGGACGACTGGGCAAAGCTGCCGGCCAACCCCTGCATGCGCTCGACGAAGTCGCTGGCGAGCCGTTCGCGGCGGGCAAGCAATTGACGTTCAGCCTCTTCGCGAGCCGCCTTATCGTGGCGTTCCTTTTCCGCCGCCGTGAGGTCGTCGCGGAAGCTCTGCAACGCCTTGGCGATCAGGCCGACTTCGTCTCCGTGGTTCTGATAAAGAACGGCTGTCTGCAGTTCACCCCTGGCAATCTTGCCCATGGCGGTCGTGATGGCCTTGATGGGTGTGGAAATGGCAGAGGTCAGAGCGTAGACGCACGCCGCCGCGATGATGATCATCATCAGTGCGCTCAAGGCAATCATCCAGGTAATGTTGGCGAATGCCGCGTCTCGCGCCTTTGCCCGGACGGTCAGCAGCGCCCGCTCGCCTTCGGTCACTTCGGCGATCTTGGTTCGGATGCCGTCCATTGATTTCTTGCCGGCGCCAGTGACTTCCAGATCGCGTGCCGCCGCCCGTGTGGCATCGGCGGACATTAGGCGGATGCCCTTTTCCGCCACTTCGCCGCGCCATTGCTCCGCTGCTGTGGCGATGTCCTGCAGCCGCTTCTGCTGCGCTGCATTGTCCGAGGTCAAGGACTTGATTTTGTCGAGGGCGGTGCGGAAATGATCCTGTCCGGCCTTATACGGGCCGAGATTGTCGGGATTGCCGGTGATGAGGTAGCCGCGGAAGCCGGTCTCCTGGTCGACCATCGCCGACATGACAGCATCGGCCACCTCCAGCACTTGGTATGTATGATCGGACCACTCGCTCGTT
>JARLIT010000065.1 GCA_031291575.1 Ancalomicrobiaceae bacterium | reverse complement strand
GGGTGATTGGCAAGCGCCTTGGTCTGCCGGTCAACGATCTGAGACCGGACGAGGCGGAAGCCTATTTCGGCTGGTTCGCGCGGTTTGCCGGGATGAATACCCGTGCGTCGAGCTTCAAGACGCAAGAAGAACTCGGCTGGCAGCCGGTTGGTCCGAGCCTTCTCGATGATCTCGACAGCGCGGCCTATTTCCCGGGCTGACGCTCCGGCCTCTCTCCCATCGCCTCCCGCGCCCGCCATTCCTTGACGAGCGCCATGCGGCGCTTGGGGTAGCGCTCGGGCAAAGTGTCGATCGCGGCGATGCGGTCGGCGCGGAAGGAGCGGAAATCCTGGCGCAATTCGCACCAGGCGATGATGACCCGCACCTGCTCGAAGAAGGCCAGTGCCATCGGCCAGATCACCCGCGCCGTCTCTGCGCCAGCGGCATCGCGATAGGCAATGGTGAGCTTCCTCTCGGCGCGGATCGCCTGGCGCACCAAGGCGAGATCGATGGCGAGCGCCGGCGTCTGCCGTGAGGGCACGACGAGACCGGATTCCTCCAGCGTGCCGGCGAGGTCGCGCGGCAGGACGGCGGCGATCTTTGCCATCGCCTCGCGCGCGGCAAAGGCCAGACGTGGGTCGGCACGGTCGGCAACCCATTGGATGCCGAGCGCCAGGGCCTCGATCTCCTCGCCCGACAGCATTAAGGGCGGCAGCAGAAACCCGGGCTTCAGCACATAGCCGAGCCCCGGTTCGCCGGCGATGTCGGCACCCTGGCCCTGCAGGCTGGCGATGTCGCGATAGAGCGTGCGCAAGCTAACGCCCAACTCGCCCGCCAGCACCGCCCCCGCCACCGGGTGGCGATGACGCCTCAGGATCTGCATCAGCTGCAACAGCCGCCCGGCGCGCGACATGCGATCCTCGTGTTCAGGGGCTGGCGGCCTCGACGGCGGCGAGCGTCGAGATGTTGACGACGCCGCGCGAGGTCACCGACGGGGTGAGGATATGCGCCGGTTTGGCCGCACCAAGCAAGATCGGACCGACATGCAGTGCATCCGTCATGGCACGGATCAGCGTCATCGTGATGTTGGCGGCATCGAGGGTTGGAAAGACGAGGAGATTTGCCTCACCCGACAGCGACGAATTCGGCATGGTGCGTTCGCGGAACACCGCGGACAGAGCCGAATCGCCGTGCATTTCGCCGTCGACTTCGAGGTCGGGCGCCTCGGCACGCAGGATCTCCAGCACCGCCCGCATCTTGTCCGCCGATGGGATGTCGCGTGAGCCGAAGTTCGATGCCGATAAGAGCGCCGCCTTGGGGACGAGGCCGAAGCGGCGGATATGGCTTGCCGCCAGCATCGTCGCTCTGGCGATCTCGATCGGGCTCGGGTCCGGCGTGACGTAGGTGTCGGTGAGGAAATAGGTGCCGGTCTGGTTGATCAGCATCGACAGGGCGGACAGGTCATGGTCCTTCGAGGCCACGCCGATGACGTCGAGGACGGTCCGGCGGTGCCGCTCGAAACGCCCGTCGAGGCCGCAGATCAGCGCCTCGGCGTCGCCGCGCTCGACCGCCAATGCTGCAATGACGGAGGCGCTCGTCCGGACGATCGTCTTGGCGGCTTCCGGGCTGACGCCCCGCCGTCCGACCTTGGAGAAATACAAGTCGACGTAGTCTTTGAAGCGCGGGTCGGAATTGGGATCGACGATGTGGAAATCGCTGCCCGGCCGGATCTTCAAACCGAAACGCTCGAGCCGCGTGTCGATCACTGCCGGCCGACCGATGAGGACGGGGGCGGCGATGCTTTCTTCGACCAACACCTGTGCGGCGCGCAGCACCCGTTCGTCCTCGCCGTCGGCATAGATGATGCGCGGCTTCACCGCGGCCCGCTTGGCCGCCGCCGTCACCGGCTTCATCAGGAAGCCGGAGCGGAAGACGAAACGGTTCAAGCGGTCGAGATAGGCGTCGAAATCGGCGATCGGGCGGGTGGCGATGCCGGCCTCCATCGCTGCCTTGGCGACGGCGGGTGCGATTCTCAGGATCAGGCGCTGATCGAACGGCGACGGGATCAGGTAGTTCGGGCCGAACAGATGTGTCTCGCCGCCATAGGCCCTGGCGACGACGTCGGAGGGTTCCTCGCGGGCGAGCGCAGCGATTGCCTTGACGGCGGCGAGCTTCATCGTCTCGTCGATCGCGGTCGCCCCGACGTCGAGCGCGCCGCGGAAGATGTAGGGAAAGCAAAGGACGTTGTTGACCTGGTTGGGATAGTCCGAGCGGCCGGTGCAGATGAGGGCGTCGGGGCGGGCGGCGCGCGCCGCCTCCGGCGTGATCTCCGGATTGGGGTTGGCGAGCGCCAGAATGAGCGGCTTTTCGCCCATCCGTTCAACCATATCCGGCTTCAGCACGCCGGCAGCCGACAGCCCGAGGAAGACGTCGGCGCCGTCGATGATCTCGGCGAGCGTGCGTTTGTCCGTCGCCTGCGCGTAAGGCGCCTTCCACTGGTCCATCAACTTCTCGCGGCCGACGTAGACGACGCCCTCGATGTCCGAGACCCAGATGTTCTCGCGGTGTGCACCGAGCGAAACCAGGATGTTGAGACAGGCGAGCGCCGCGGCCCCGGCCCCGGAGGCGACGATCTTCACCTCATCAAGTCGCTTGCCCGACAGTTCCAGGGCGTTCAGCACCGCCGCCCCGACGATGATCGCCGTGCCGTGCTGGTCGTCGTGGAACACCGGGATCTTCATGCGCTGGCGCAGGCGCCGCTCGACCTCGAAACATTCCGGCGCCTTGATGTCTTCGAGGTTGATGCCGCCGAACGTCGGCTCCAAGGCGGCGACCACGTCGACCAGCCGATCGACGTCGGTCTCGGCAACCTCGATGTCGAACACGTCGACGCCGGCGAACTTCTTGAAGAGGACGGCCTTCCCCTCCATCACCGGCTTCGAGGCCAGGGGCCCGATGTTGCCGAGCCCGAGCACGGCGGTGCCGTTGGAGACGACGCCGACGAGATTGGCGCGGGACGTATAGTCGGCCGCCTTTTCCGGGTCAGCCGCGATCTCGAGGCAAGGGGCAGCGACGCCCGGCGAATAGGCGAGCGCCAAATCGCGCTGGTTGCCGAGCGGCTTGGTCGCCTGGATCTCCAGCTTGCCGGGGCGGGGATAGCGGTGAAAGAATAGCGCGGCCTCGGCCAGATCGCGGCTTTTCGGCGCCGGTTCGGCCGGTTTTGCGGTTTCGGTCGGCTGACTATCCATCGACGTTCCTTCGATTCCTCCGCCGCCCGCGCGGCGGCGATACGTGTTAAACCATAGTCGGGAAGGCCGAGCCAAGGGATCGATCAGCCGAGGACCGACCAGCCGGGCGGCGGGTGCGATGCTCCGCAACGGAGCGGGCTCGGCCGCGGCGGCCGGTGCTGGGGGATTTTGCGCAATGAGGATCACACGTCAGTGTGGCCGCTGCTATATTGCGGAAAACGGCAACAGCGCCTACCTGAAGCCGCACAAAGGATGGCGCTGCGGCCGGAAGACGGGAGCCCCTCATGTTTTTCTTCCTGTGCCGGACGCTCGGTATCTGGAGCCTGGCCGTGGCCACAGTTGCCATGGTGATCGACGGCATGAAATCGATCGCCGCCAGCCGCTGGATCCTGACCTCGTTCGGGCGGTTCTGGGTCAATCTCGCGCCGGCCACGCTGACTCAGGCGCAGGTCGCGGTACAGCATTACCTGTCGCCGAAGGCCTGGGATCCGTTCGCGCTGTGGGTGCTCGACCTGCCGGCGTGGGGCGTCTTCATCGCGATCGGTGCCTTTTTCATATTCCTCGGCACTCGCCGGCGGCGCACGGTCGTCTATGTGACCTGAACGGCGTGCCGTCGGCATCGGCGTCAGTGCCGGCGGGACCGCTGGATCCACGCTGACGCGCTCTCTTTATGTTTGAGCATCGGATTCATCCCGGAGCCGGTTCTCGTTTCCGGATCCGCTGCTCCCGGCGGAGGACGGACCGCATGTATCTGATCGACATGTTCAACAACAAGCTGAAGCTGCCGACCGCCGAGACCGCGCTGAAGGGCCGGTCGAAGCCGATCGCGACTGCCGAGACCCATTTCGTCAACGGCCGTCCGCTTGGAGCCCCCTATCCGGCCGGTTTTGAGACCGCGATTTTCGGCATGGGCTGCTTCTGGGGGGTCGAGCGCAAGTTCTGGCAGCTGGGCGATGCCGTTTGGGTCACCGCGGTCGGCTACGCTGGCGGCTTGACCGAGAATCCGACCTATCAGGAGACCTGCGGCGGCTTGACCGGCCATGCCGAGGTGGTGCTCGTCGTCTTCGATCCCGGCCGCATATCGTATGCGAACCTTCTGAAGGTGTTCTGGGAGAACCACGATCCGACCCAGGGCATGCGCCAGGGCAACGATGTCGGCACCCAGTACCGCTCGGCGATCTATGCGACGGCGGCGGCCCAACTCGAAGCGGCGAAGGCTTCGGCCGGCCTGTTCGAGGCAGAATTGTCGAAGCGCGGCTACGGCAAGGTTACGACCGAAATCCGCGAGGCGCCGGCGTTCTACTTCGCCGAGGCATACCATCAGCAGTATCTGGCGAAGAATCCCGACGGCTACTGCGGGCTTGGCGGTACGGGCGTTTCCTGCCCCATCGGCATCGCCGGTGCCGTCGGCTGACGGCCCGGTTCGCGCGACAGGCGGCTGGAAATCCGATCTTTCGCAGTGAACACGGCCTGGGACCCGAACGCATCCCGGGCCGTTTCGCTGAGCGAGAGTACTTGCCGCCGGACATTGCTCCGGCATGCTGCCGAAACGGGCGCCGGTCCGCTCCGGACAACGACGGCTTACCTTCGCAGGGCGGGCCGTCCGGGTCGGGCAGCGGCGAGGCGTCACGGGCTGCGATTGGCGCTTGGTGGCCCGACCGGCTTTCGCGGAGGCGACGCCAGACCGGTCGGGCACTTCGGCAAACGGCTGATTGCGCCGCGTGACGCAAGCTTGCGGCGTGATGCGCGGACTATTTCCAGCCGGATTCCTTGTCGCATTGGGCCATCTCCGTGGGATGCGACTTCTCCCATGTCGTGATCGACTGCGTTTCGTTCGACGACATCTTGCCGTTCATGCAGCCGCAGTAGGCGGCGACCACCTCCGGCGTTGCGCCCTCACGTTTGTTGTCGGAGACGCACTTCTTGATCCAGGCGGCGTCGTCGGCGTCGGCGAATGCCGGAACACATTGGGCAGTCAGGCCGAAGCTGGTGGCAATCATGAGTGGAAGCAGATACTTGCGCATGTTAACCCTCTCATGCGGAATAGGTCGGAAAATCCCGACGAGCAATCTTCTCATTATTCTCTATAATGTGTAATATGAGCAGACCAGTGAGAGAGAGTCATCACGACCACATGATGGGCCGGCTGCGGCAGCAGTTCCTGGATCATGGTTACGAGAACGTCACCATGATTGCCCTGGCCCGCGGCTGCGATCTGACGCGGCGCGCGCTCTACAATCACTTCAGCGGCAAGGAAGAGGCCTTTCGCGCCGTGCTGCGCTGGAGCCACGCGATCGAAATCGAGGCAGGGATTGCGGCCGGGGAGCGGGTGCTCGGCGAAGGCGGCTC
>JARLIT010000354.1 GCA_031291575.1 Ancalomicrobiaceae bacterium | reverse complement strand
GGCCAGCAAGCCTGCGATCCATCCGCCAGGCGCGCCCGCGACGAGAAAGGCTGTGCCCAGGATGCCGGCATCGCCGGTCGTCATATGCCAGAGCGTGACGAGCGTCGGGATTGTCAGCGCGTACATCTGGGCGTCCATCGCATCGAGGCCCCAGCCGCTGAAGCACGCCCAGAACGTGCGCTTCTCCGATCGCGTGAGGTCTGTGAACCAACTGAACATGGCCGTCCTCCTGGGCCATACGTAGCGTTACCTATTGCAGAGGTCTTGACCGTTTTGCGCGTTTCTTGTCGAAAATTGTCCACGACCCGGTGTCGCGAAGACTGGGGAGTGCGGCGTCATCAAAAGCCCCCCCGCTTCAGCGCGCGCAGTTTCGACAAAAGCCGCGCCAAAGGGTCAAGAACTGCAGCACTGTTTGGGAGAAAATTCGCTCGAACAAGGGGCGAATTCAATGAAACAGAAGCTGCCGGCGATCGTCGTATTCACTGCCCTAGGCAGACCAACTTTTGCAGAAGCGCAAAAATCCGCGCTCGGATCAGCCGAAACGCTCGCTGCCATGGAAGGTCCCTGAAATGGTGTCCATGAGCGAAGAGACGATCCGTGGGACCGGCGGGGTGCTGTTTGTGCGCGCATGGCGGCCATCGGCCCCGCCGCGGGCGATCATGGCGATCTGCCATGGGTTCAACTCGCACAGCGGGTACTATGCCTGGGTTGGTGAGCGGTGTGCGCCTGAGTGTGTGGCCACGTATGCGGTTGATCTGCGTGGGCGCGGCAAGTCCAGCGGCATCAGAAACTATGTCGAGAGCTTCGGCGACTATGTCGCCGACCTGGCAACGCTCGTCGAGCATGTGAAGAAGGCCGAGCCGCATACGCCGATTTTTCTGCTTGGTCATAGCGCCGGTGGCGTGGTCGCCTGTCTCTATGCTTTAGAGCACGGACCGAAGATCGCTGGTCTCATTTGCGAGGATTTCGCATTCGAGGTCCCGGCGCCGGATTTTGCGCTCGCGGTGCTGAAGGGGCTCAGTTATCTCGCGCCGCACGCGCGGTCGCTGGCCCTCAGGAACGAGGATTTCTCGCGCGATCCCGATGTGGTCGACGCGATGAACAGAGATCCGCTGATCAAGGGCGAATCGCAGCCGTTGGCGACAATGGCAGCGATCGTGCGCGCGGACGAACGGCTCAGGCAGTCATTCGCTGAGATCACTGCGCCTGTCTTCATTATTCATGGGACGGCAGACAGAGCAGCCAAAGTGAGTGGCAGCCAGCACTTCTATGAACAAGTCGGCTCAACAGACAAAACGCTCAAGCTCTACGAAGGGCGGTTCCACGATCCGCTCAACGATATCGGCAAAGAGGAGGTCCTGAACGACATTCTCAAGTGGATCGGCGCACGAATCTAACCACAGAAAGCAGAGGCGAGTCATGCGAAAACATCATGAATTGCGATCATTTGCCAAACGGTGCGTCACGCCAGCTTGCGTGGATTCGTACTGCGCGACGGTTGAGCGGGCGGACGGCAGTCTCGCCGGGTCGAGGCAGCGCGTCGTCTCTCGTTCCCTGGCCGACAAGGTGGGCTCGCGCGTCAACTGGCCGCTCGTAGCCCTGGCGATTGGAGCCTTCGGCATCGGCACGACCGAATTCATGCCGATGGGCTTGCTGCCGGTGATCGCGAAGGGTGTGGACGTGTCTATCCCGACCGCCGGTCTGCTGGTCAGCGTCTATGCGATCGGAGTCATGGTCGGTGCGCCCGTCATAACGCTCGCCTTTAGCAGCTTCGGCAAGCGCGCCGCACTGATCCTGCTGATGGCAATCTTCACCATCGGTAATCTCTTATCAGCGCTGGCGCCTGAGTTCTATTCGCTTGCCGCCTCCCGCCTCGTCACCAGCTTCAGTCAGGGAGCTTTCTTCGGCCTCGGCGCGATCGTCGCGGCGAGCGTGGTACCGAAGGAGAAACAGGCGAGCGCGATCGCTACCATGTTTATGGGGCTGACCATCGCCAATGTCGGCGGCGTGCCAGCTGTCACCTGGATTGGACAACAGGTCGGCTGGCGCGTTGCCTTCGCGGGAACGGCTCTGTTGGGCGTGCTCACCATCGCCTCGCTGGGGCTGGCGTTGCCGAAGGGCGTGCCAGGCAAGGTGCCCGACGTGAGGAGAGAGCTCCGCGTGCTGGTGCAGGCCGACGTGCTTCTCGCTTTGGCGACCACGGTGTTGGGCGCAAGCGCGATGTTCACGCTCTATACCTATATCGCTCCAGTCCTTGTCAATCTGACAGGCGCGTCGGAAAGCTTCGTGACGCTGGCCCTGGTCCTCATCGGCATTGGTCTCACCATCGGCAACGGCCTGGGCGGCAAGTTGGCCGACCGGTCGCCCGACGCGGCGATCAAGAGCGTCCTCGCTGTCCTGGCAGCGACCATGGTGCTCCTGCCACTTGTGCTGACCAGCCACGTTGGTGCGGCGATCGGCCTGCTCGTCTGGGGGACAGTGACATTCGCCATGGTCCCACCAACGCAGATGCGGGTGATGGCCGCCGCGTCACAGGCGCCGAGCCTGGCGTCGGCGATCAACATCGGCGCGTTCAATCTCGGCAACGCGCTGGGTGCGGCGGTCGGCGGCGGCGTGATCAGCCTGGGTCTCGGCTATGCGGCCGTTCCCATTGCTGGCGGCATGTTGGCCGCGTCGGGATTGGCGATGGTCTGGCTGGGATCGCGGCGCCGGACCGAATTGGTCTCTCGCGAGGCCTGACGAACAAGGCTGTCGTCGTCTCGCACGACATCTTCTCGCGCATCGGTTGAGCGAGACGACGGCCAAAGCTGATCCCGACAAGACATCGTTGCCGAGCCTGACGTGGTGTGTCGAACCGAAGCCACCGGCGGTAATTCGGCCAGGCAGGATCGACCCGTCGTAAGCGCAACACGCGCCAGTTTGCAGCTGACGCAACAGGCTCATCGATTGCTGTATGCGCCGGCCATTTCGAACGCCTCTAAGCTGCACTGATAGTCCGCTCGTGGAAATTGCGTCCGCCAGCGGCTTTGCCGACCAAGCGCATTTTTGTCGCCTGCTCCGCCGCTTCCGTCATCGCTGGCCAGGCGACAGGCGCCGGCGATGGCGTGACTGATCAGCGCTCGGTGGCGATGTTGGACGATTTCACAAAGTAATAATCTGGGAATCTATGGGATAAGTTTGGCCAAGCCGCAGTAGATTTATACAATCTGGCGCAATCTAAATCAGCAAGAATTGCATAGTCGTTATAGAGGAGCATCTAATGACGAAGGCAAAACTTGCTGTCATCTATCATTCTGGCTACGGCCATACGGCGGCTCAAGCCGCTGCCGTCCGGCGCGGAGCCAGCCTTCCCGGTATGGAGACGCATCTCATCGCAATCGGCGACAAGGCGATGCCTTGGGACCTGTTGGAGACGATGGATGCCATCGTCTTCGGCAGCCCGACCTACATGGGCGGCCAGTCTGCGCAATTCAAAGCCTTCCAGGAGGCAACGTCGCGGACGGTGTTCGCCGCCGGCGGCCGTTGGAAGGATAAGCTCGCTGCCGGTTTCACCAACTCGGCCGCACGCTCCGGCGACAAGCTGGCGACGTTGCAGCAACTCGCCATCTTTGCCGCGCAACACGGCATGCATTGGGTCGCGCTTGGCCTGCCCCCTGGCAACAATTCCTCGACCGGATCGGAAAACGATCTCAACCGGCTCGGCTTCTTCCTGGGTGCGGCGGCGCAGTCAGACGCTGATCAGGGTCCGGATGTCGTGCCGCCGACCGCCGATCTCTTGACCGCCGAGCATCTCGGCAGGCGCGTGGCGGAAGTCGCGTTGCAATTCGTCCGTGGCCGCCAGGTGGATGCTCTCGTCCCGGCGTGAACCACCCGCCGCCATCCCCTGACAACCGTTTTGCCCAACAATCAAGGAGACATCGCATGTTCAGACCCATCGCGCTCGCATTTGCAGCTGCAACCGTGCTTGCCGCTACCTCGGTGGAGGCAAAGATCGTTCCTTTTCCAACAACCTGCCGCATTCAGGAGATCGCGACGAACGGCACGACGATCCACGTCCGTGTCTGCGGCAGTGGCTCGCCGGTCGTGCTGTTGCACGGCTATGGCGAGACCGGCGACATGTGGGGGGCGCTGGCGATCGATCTGATGCACGACCACCAGGTGATCGTGCCCGATCTGCGCGGGCTCGGCCTCTCCGCCCGCGCAACCGAGGGCTTCGACAAGAGGACGCAAGCTGCCGACGTCGCCGGCGTTCTGGCGGCGTTGAAGGTCGATCGGGCGGCGCTGGTCACGCATGATATCGGCAATATGGTCGGCTACGCGTTCGCCGCGCGATACCGGAACCAGGTCACGCGCTTCGTGCTGATGGACGCGCCGGTTCCGGGCGTCGGTCCCTGGGATGAGATCCTGAAAAACCCGCTGCTCTGGCACTTCCGCTTCGGCGGGCCCGACATGGAGCGGCTCGTCGCCGGCCGCGAGCGCATCTATCTCGACCGTTTCTGGAACGAGTTCTCCGCCGACCCCAAGAAATTCGACGAAGAGTCTCGACAGCATTATGCCGAACTCTATGCGCGCCCCGGAGCGATGCATGCCGGCTTCGAGCAGTTCAAGGCGTTTGATCAGGACGCCCGGGACAACCAGACCTCTCTTGCCGAAGGCCCGCTGACAATGCCGGTGTTGGCAATCGGCGGCGACCACTCGTTTGGACCGACGATGGCTGTCGTCATGCGCGCGGCGGCGAGCGATGTGCACGAACTGGTGATCAAGGATTCGGGCCATTGGTTGATGGAGGAGCAGCCTGCGGCAACGGTCGCTGCCGTGCGTGCATTTCTCGCGACACAGTCGTGAGATTGGCTCGGCATCCGGTTCGTCACCTGATGTCCTGAGCGCGACCTGGCAGCGAAGTTCTATCCGCGCCTGAGCGCCCTCATCCTGCGAGCCTGCCAGCGGAGTGTTTACTCAGGGCAAGGTCCTGATCGGCGACGATCGGGACCTTGTAGCAAGCTGCCATCCGATCGTGGCCGAGCGTCGAATGCGTAATGCGTCCGGCCGATATGAAGTCTAGACGCCGCTATAGCAGGCAAGCCGGAATTCAAGAAGATCATTTCAAGACATAAATTTCAAAAACGTTCAATCACGTCGTGATCAGAATTCTTATGATGAGATGATCGTCCAATCGCATGGGGCGATAAGCGAACGATTGTCTGCTGGCATACCGGATGCCGGTGGATGTTTGACTAGGACGACCCAAACCGGTCCAGTTCAACCAGCAAGGAAAGCGAAATGAGCGAGACTCTCAACCATGCCAGCGACGCTTCGCCTGTGCCAGACGCCCGCAATGATCGTGCGGAGCGCGAAAATGTCTACTCACGGCGTCATGTGGGGGCACTGGGTATGTCCGGCTTGGCTGCCCTGTTCCTGTTGCCGAATGCCAGGCCGGCCGCAGCAAAGGCTGCGATCGGTTTGGAGTCCGCCGGCGCTCTCGAGTTCGGCCCAGACGACACCCTGTTTGTCGGCGACAGCAAGGCTGGGGCCATCCACGCATTCACCTTGAGCGCGGCGGATTTCAAGCCGCAAACATCGGTTGCTCTCGGAAAGGCCGCGACGTTCGAAGGGCGTGACCTCGTCCGCGGCGTCGACCGGAGCCTTGCAGCCTTGCTCGGTGCGACGCCGGACCAGGTCACGATCAATGATTTGGCGGTGCACAAGCCGTCGAGGCAGATCTTTCTGTCTGTCCACCGCGGTCATGGGCCCGACGCCGAGCCGGTCATCGTCACGGTCAATGACGGCAAGTTTGATGTTCTTGATCTGAGCACGAAGCCGCATTCGAAAGCCTTGATCGGCGATACGCCCTCCAGCCAAACGCTCGAGTTTGGTCAAGCCGCGCGCAGCCTCGCCATCACAGACATCAAGTATTATCAGGGTGAGCTCTTCGTCGCCGGAGTGTCGAACGAAGAATTCGCCTCCAAGCTTCGACGCATGCCGTTTCCTTTCAACGGCCAGGTTTCAACCTCGTCGACGGAAATCTGGCATTCGGTGCACGGGCAATTCGAAACCCGCGCGCCGATCATCAAGATGTTGGTTCGGGAGATCGACAAGGTCCCGCATCTCATCGCGGTCTACGCCTGCACGCCGTTGGTGCGCTTTCCGCTGGCGAGCCTGCGGGACGGCGCGCACGTCCACGGCGACACGATCGGCGAACTCGGATACGGCAGCACCCCGGTCGACATGGTCAGCTATCGTGATGGTGGCGACGGCAAGGACTACGTCCTGGTGACGCACAACAGCCGCGGCGCCACGCGTGTCGCCACTGCCGATATCGACCAGGTCGCACCGATGCCGGTCAACGTCCCGAACACCTTCGGTCCTGCCGGTATCGCGCAATATCCGATCGCCTTGACCGGCGCCCTGCATATGGACTTGATCGACAACCAGTGGGCTGTCGTGCTCCGGCATCAACCGGGCGAAGCGCAGAGGCTGGACCTCCACACGCTGCCGCTGCCGTACTTTTTCGACCGCGCCGATCAGGTCGTCGAGATGAACTGGCCGGGTGGCCCCGACCCGTTCCACTACCACACGGCGGCAAAATAGGTCTGGCATTGATCGGGGTGGAGATCTGAACGATGGACGCGCAATCCGACCTCGCCCACCGCGATACATTTGCTGGAATGTCGGATCGCGATGGAGGTGTCTTTCTGCACCTCCATCGCGACCAGAATGATCCGTTATGCGGCAGCGTCGACCTCTGTGGGCTTCCTGTCGAGGTTCTATCGCGGCTTCGTCTCTCCAATCCCGCGCCGGAAGACTGGCCGGCGTGGTTTTCGGTGTTTGTCGGAGCCGCGATTGAGGCTGATGAGGCGGCGCTTCCGGCCGTTCTGGGGCGCTATTCCGTCGTCGAGGACTGCGTGCGCTTCACACCAAAGTATGCTTGGATGAGGGGAACTAGCTACCAGATCAGGATCAATCTCGCCCCGCTTGTAGTCGGCACCCGGCCTCAGCCGATAAGGTGGCTTTCCTTCTCCGTCCCCGGAGACGCAGCCGCAGCGGCGACGATCGTCTCCGGCGTGTTTCCATCCGGCGACTGTCTTCCCGAGAATACGCTGCGCTTCTACATCCATTTCTCCGCCGCCATGCGGAGCGGTTCGTCGCAGGCCCATGTCAGCCTTGTCGGACCCGATGGACGATCCATCGAGGGGGCCTTTCTCCATCT
>JARLIT010000064.1 GCA_031291575.1 Ancalomicrobiaceae bacterium | reverse complement strand
GCGATGGACGCCCAGATGTACGCGCTGACAATCCCGACGCTCGTCACGCTCTGGCATATGACGACCGGCGATGCCGGCATCCTGGGCACAGCCTTTCTCGTCGCGGGCGCGCCTGGCGGATGGATCGCAGGCTTGCTGGCCGACCGCTACGGTCGCGTCCGCGTCCTGCAGATCACGATCATCTGGTTTTCGGCCTTCACGTTCCTGTCCGGCGTAACGGATTCCTTCGGCGAACTGCTCCTAACGCGCAGTCTGCAAGGCCTTGGCTTCGGCGCCGAATCGGCGGTTGGTGCCGTTCTCCTGAGCGAGACGATCAACGCGCGGGTGCGTGGTCGCGTCGTTGGTGCGATCCAGGCGGGTTGGGCCATCGGCTATGCGATCGCAGTGCTCCTCTCGACCGTCCTCTTTACATACCTGCCGACGGACTACGCTTGGCGCGTGTTTTTCTTCCTCGGCCTCCTCCCGGCGCTGCTGGTAATCTGGATCCGCCGCAATGTCGAGGAAGCGCCGATCTATGCAGCGGAGAGTCACCGATCGACCCAAAAGGTAACGCTGTGGGAGATCTTCTCGCCCGCCCATCTTGCCATGACGCTGAAGGCGACGCTGCTCACCTTCGCCATCTATGGCGCCAACTACGTCATGATCACGTGGCTACCCGCCTATCTGAAGTTAACGCTGAATCTGTCGATCGCGAATGTCGGCGGCTATCTTTTCATCAATATCCTTGGCGTCTTCGCTGGCGCCTTCCTCAACGGCTGGATGGCGGACACGCTCGGCCGGCGCAACACCTTCATCATCCTGGCCTGCTGCCAGGGCATTGCGGTCGGGATCTATACGCTGGCGCCGATAAACCTGACGGCAACACTGTTCCTCGGCTTCGTCCTTGGCACGCTGCAATCGGGCACGGGTTCCGGCATCGGCGCCTACCTCGCCGAACTGTTCCCGACCCATATCCGCGGCACGGCTCTGGGCTTTTCCGGCAATGCCGGCCGGGCGTTCGGCGCGATCGTGCCAGCCTGCGTCGGCCTCCTTGCTCCCAACCTGACGCTCGGCATCGCGATGGGGCTCTGCGCCTGCACGGCCAACGCGATCGTCGTCATCGCGGCGCTCATGCTGCCCGAGACGCTTGGACGCGACCTGTCGAAGGTCACCGCCACGAACCAGCCGGCTCGGCTAGCGGCGTGACCAAGGGAGCCGCAAAATGAGCCGCATGCGCTTGGTGGTCGGAATTGCCCTCGGCGCACAAGCCGGGATCGGCCTCGCCGCACCGGCACCAAACCTCGTGCGCTCCGATTTCTGCCGACTGCGCGATGGACAATTTCCGACAAATGCGGGTCAAAACTCCAAGACCCCGAAATTAAGTAATGTTCCTGATAGGCTACATGATCTGGTGGGCGGTGCGATCCGCGAGCCCGTTATCGGCTGACAGGATCTTTTTCGTGTTGGTTTGCGAGTGCTCGACGGAGGAGTGGCATGCAATCCGATCTTGCCTTTAGCCAGAAGTTTATCCGTGTATTTCAGGCGGACGCGACTTCGCAACTCTTGACTGTCGGTCCCAAATCAACCCGGCTTCTGGTGTCGCGCGTCCGCAGAGACACGTCGGGTCATGGCTTAGTCAAGGAGATTGAGCCCTGTGCTTGTTTCTCGGTCCTGCTGCAACTGCGGGAACAACCTGACCGCGAACTGTTTGTCGATGACAAGTGCATCCATCGCGGCTCCTATGCGGCCCGAACCACCAGCATCGTCGACCATCTCGAGCGACCGCGCGCGAACTTGCTTGGCCCCTTTGACAATCTGATATTCGTCGTCCCAAGGACCACAATCGATGCAGTCGCCGACGACCGCGGTGTCGCGCGTGTCAATCAGCTCTACATCAAACCGGGCGGAGTGCTGGATGAGACGGTGTGGCACCTCGGCAATTCACTCCTGCCAGCGCTGGAGCGGTCCCACGAGGTGAGCTCGATCTTCGCCGAGCAAGTCATGCTCGCCGCCTGCACCTATTTCGCGCACGCATTCGGCGGTATGCGCCCGACCCATGTTCGCCAAGGCACCCTTGCACCTTGGCAGCTCCGGCGCGCCACCGAGGCCATGGCCTCATTGGCCGACGGCGACCTCTCGTTGAAGGAGCTCGCGTCACAATGCCGCCTCTCGGTCAGCTATTTTGTGCGGGCATTCAAGAACTCCACGGGTGATCCGCCGCACCGTTGGTTGCTGCGTCATCGCGTGGAGCGATCGAAATCATTGCTTGCGCATACCGAAGCGACTTTGGCGGAAATCGCGATCAGCTGCGGCTTCGCCGATCAAAGCCACTTCACCCGCGTGTTCAAATCATTCGTCGGCATCCCCCCCGCCGCCTGGCAACGTATGAGCAGGACCTGACATGCCTGAAGCCCCAGTGACCGACCTTTTGCAGGCGAAGCGGCAATCTGACCGGACATACGCAGAGCGCTACGTCAGGCAGTTCAAGACGGACGCTATCGCACAAATCGTTGCGCCAGGCAGGAAGACGTCGCGCCTTCTGGTGTCCCGCCTTCAGCACGATTCCCCCGACCACGGGCTTACCGAGCCAATGGACTTGGACGCAGTATTCTCGGTGCTGATTCAGTTGCGGCGGCAGGATCGCCGCGAACTCTATCTCGACGGCAAGCTTGTCCATCGCGGCTCATTTCCCGAGCGAACCGTCTCGATCGTCAATCATTGGCAACGGCCGACCGCCAATTTGCTCAGCGCCTTCGACACAGTCATCTTCACGGTGTCGCAGGCGGCCTTGAACGAAGCCGCCGAAGACCAGGGCGCTCCGCCCGTTCAGGAGCTTGTCTGCGAGGTTGAGGGCTGCTTCGACGACACCGTGTGGCATCTTGCGCAATCGCTTCTGCCTGCGCTGGAGCGTCCTGAAGAAGTGGGGTCGATGTATGCAGAAGGGGTATTGCTCGCGAGCACCACGTATTTCGCCCACGCCTTCGGCGGTATGCGGCCGCCGCCAGACGCACGACACAGACTCTCACCAGCGCAGATAGAGCGCGCGATCGATCTCATGCAAGGGCGGTTGGGCGAGGACATCTCATTGTCCATGCTGGCGGCCGAGATGGATCTCTCGCCGCGCCACTTTGCCCGGGCGTTCCGGCAAACGACAGGAGAGACGCCCGATCGATGGCTCCGCCGTCAGCGCGTGGAGCGCGCAAAGGCCATGATGCGCGAGACCGCGCTGTCGGTCTCGCAAATTGCAACGTCCTGCGGCTTTGCAAGCCCGGCCCATTTTTCACGGGTTTTTGCGTCCGCTGTCGGCGTCAGCCCAAATGTCTGGCGAACGCAAATCCTCAACTGAGCGATTGGATGTGACTGGGCGCTGAAGCGGAACCCCATCGAAAACGGGGGCAACACCCTGAAAAAACGGCAAATAAGGTGTCACGCATTGACTCCTCGAAGCGGGACATTGGTCCTGACATCTAATTGAGATCACACAGATTGGCACGTCGACCACAACGCTGTCGGCTCGCCGACCCGCGCCTATTTACACCCGGTATTGCGGCAGCGGGTCGCGGGCAATTTTCGACAAGAAAAGCTCAGAACGTCGCAGACTGGTGTGATAGGTAGTGCTACTGATATGGATGCAACCTGCTTGGCGGCGTGCTGCGCGAGCCGACCCGATGATTGATAGAAATTGCCTGCGCTGGTTTGCGAGTGCTCTGAGGGGAGTGGCATGCAATCCGATGTTGCCTATAGCCAGAGGTTTCTCCGCATCTTTCAGGCGGACGTAAGCTCGCAACTGTTGACCGCGGGGCCCAAAGGCTCGCGGCTTCTAGTGTCGCGCATACGCAGAGACACGCCGGGGCATGGTTTGGTTACGCCGGCTCAGGTCGACGCCGTTTATTCCATCCTGCTGCAGCTGCGCGAGCAGACGGACCGTGAACTGTTCGCCGACGGCAAGTGCATTCATCGCGGCTCGTATGCGGCGCGCACCACCAGCATCGTCAACCATCTCGAGCGGCCACTCGCGAATTTGCGCAGCCCCTTCGACAATCTGATGTTCTTTGTCCCGAAGACGGCCCTTGATGAAATCGCCGACGACCGCGGCGTGCCACACGTCAATCAGCTCTACTGCAAGCCGGGAGGTGTGCTGGATGAGACGGTGTGGCACCTCGGCAATGCACTCCTCCCGGCGTTGGAGCGGCCTCACGAGGTGGGCTCGATCTACGCCGAACAGGTCATGCTCGCTGCCTGCACCTATTTTGCGCACGCGTTCGGCGGCATGCGGATGTCCCAGGTTCGGCAAGGAACCCTCGCACCGTGGCAGCTCCGTCGCGCCACCGAGGCCATGGCCTCATTAGCGGACGGCGACGTGTCGTTGAAGGAGCTCGCGGCACAATGCCGGCTCTCGATCAGCTACTTTGTGCGAGCGTTCAAGAACACCACCGGTGATCCACCGCACCGCTGGCTGCTGCGGCACCGCGTGGAGCGCTCGAAGTCACTGCTTGAGCAAACCGAAGCGACCTTGGCGGAGATCGCGATCAGTTGTGGTTTTGCCGATCAAAGCCACTTCACGCGTGTGTTCAAGACATACGTAGGCATCCCCCCCGCCGCCTGGCGGCGGGCGAGCCGGACGGGACATGCT
>JARLIT010000063.1 GCA_031291575.1 Ancalomicrobiaceae bacterium | reverse complement strand
CGCGCGACCGGCTGAAGGCAGCGGGCGCCCGTGTCATCGGCTCCGGCGAACCGAAGATCGGTGCGCACGGCAAGCCGGTGCTGTTCCTGCATCCGAAAGACTTTCAAGGAACCTTGGTGGAGCTGGAGCAGGCATGAGACTCGGCACGGCAATCGCGATCTACTTCCTGATCTGGTGGACGGTGCTGTTCTGCGTGCTGCCGATCGGAGTCAAGAGCCAAGTCGACGACGGCTCGATCGTCACAGGCTCGGAGCCGGGCGCACCGATCCGGCCGATGCTGCGAACGAAGGCGATCCTGACGACTCTCATCGCCAGCGTGATCTTTCTCGCCTTCTGGGGGCTGAAGGCCTCGGGCGTGACGGTCGAAGGCTTCGTCCGGGCCATGCCGTTCTGACTCGGAGAAGGCGCGGCAAGAGGGTCCGGAGTGGTCGCGACGCTTTGCCAGCTGCCTTTGTAATCGTTTGCAAGCATTTGGCTTTGCGAGTCTTTCTCGGTTCAACCGAGGTGGCGGCCGGCGCCGTTCGCTCAACTCAGGCGCAAAATGTCTTGGCCACGCTTCGATTGAACCTAGTTTGACGCTCGCGTGACCTCCGACGACCATCGCATGACATCGGCGCCCGGAGACCGTTCATTGTGCAATGCGGTATGATCGAGATGGCTCGGTGCTCGGACAGACAATACAACCTCCGAGGGCTGCCGCGTTGCTTCAATATTCGACGTTTGTCGGATAAGCCGCCAGTTCGCGCGGTTACCGCAACGATTTGGAGACCCGCGGCGCCGATTTTGCCGGCATTGGCCGGTCAGGAAGCAGGCAAACGCTCGCCGGCGATGCCTCAGGGATCCGGCCAATTGCCGCTAGGCGGTTGATTCTTTTTGCCGAACGTGCGCGACGGTCGAACGCCTGAGCCCCGCCTGCCATCCAGCGGTCTGCGTGGCCCGACCACTCGACCACGTATGTCGCATACCAATCGAAGCCACACCATAGTGGGATGCGCGACTTGCCGGAATATCAAGCATAAGTGTGGCCGCCCAAGGTGATCTTATATTGGTATCTGGCAAAACCGAGTGAATCGACCGTCCAGCTGCCATCTTCGGGTGTATAAATGCTGCATCGCAGCATAGTTACCACAAAAAAAAGCAAGGCAAAAATGCCTTGCTTTTTTGTAGTCACGCGTCTGAACTCCTTAACAAACTAGTTTGGCCCCTGACAGCCTAGTAGTTCGCGGCAGCTACAATAGATGTGCGCCCGGAGTTGTTCCTCCCAAGACTTAGACCGCGATTAGGGGGTTTTTTTTAACTGCCGGCACCACGTCGCGCTAGCCGTTCCCCTCTTGTGGAGCAGACTTTAGCGTGCCTTTGCGTTGTTGTCATCATTTTGTGCGAGGGGACGCGCAAAAAAATAGCGAATTTGCGGGCCAATCAAAACGGCACGGGTTTTAAAGTATGAGTAATTGCCGCGATGTAAGGCGCCTCAACAGATTTTTGCCGCATTTGCACAATCGACTGGCTGCCTAAATTGGTTGCATTCCAGATAAGACCACTGATCAGCCGCACGGCGGGTGTCATACGGAGAGCGCGAGGCTTGTATTTCTGGCCCGCATCGGCTTTGTGTGGACATCCTGTCTGCGGGCGGATTCCACCCGGAATCCCGTCCTTGCTGTATGTCGATAGAGGGTCCGATGCGCCTGTCTCGTTTCTTCCTGCCAATCCTGAAGGAAACCCCCAAGGAAGCCGAGATCGTCTCGCATCGGCTGATGCTCAGGGCCGGTATGATCCGGCAGCAGTCGGCCGGCATCTATACCTGGCTGCCGCTCGGGCTGAAGGTGCTGGCCAAGATCGGCGACATCGTGCGCGAGGAGCAGAATCGCGCCGGCGCCATCGAGTTGTTGATGCCGACGCTGCAGTCGGCCGACCTCTGGCGGGAATCGGGGCGCTACGAGGACTACGGCAAGGAGATGCTGAGGATCACCGACCGGCATGAGCGGGACCTCCTCTACGGTCCGACCAACGAGGAGATGGTGACGGAGATCTTCCGCTCCTACGTCCGCTCCTACAAGGATCTGCCGCTCAACCTCTACCACATCCAGTGGAAATTCCGCGACGAGGTCCGCCCGCGCTTCGGCGTGATGCGGGGCCGCGAGTTCCTGATGAAGGATGCCTATTCCTTCGACGTCGACCAAGAACGGGCGCGCGAGGCCTATCGGCGCATGTTCGTCGCCTATCTCAGGACCTATTCGCGCATGGGGCTGACGGCGATCCCGATGCGGGCCGATTCGGGCCCGATCGGCGGCGACATGAGCCACGAGTTCATCATTCTGGCCTCGACCGGCGAGAGCCAGGTGTTCTGCCACAAGGATCTGTTGGAATTGCCGATTCCGGGCGAGGATACTGATTTTTCGGGCGATCTGAAGCCGATCATGGACGAGTGGACGTCGCTCTATGCGGCGACGGAAGAAAAGCACGATGCGGCCGCCTTCGCCGCAATCCCCGAAGAAAGCCAAGTCGCGGCGCGCGGCATCGAGGTCGGCCATATCTTCTATTTCGGCACCAAGTACTCGGAGCCGATGGGAGCCAAGGTCGCCGGCCCCGATGGCATCGAGCGGCCGGTGCACATGGGCTCCTACGGCGTCGGCGTCTCCCGCCTCGTCGCCGCAATCATCGAAGCCAGCCATGATGATGCCGGGATCATCTGGCCGGATAGCGTCGCCCCGTTCGACGTCGCGCTCATCAATCTGAAATCGGGCGATGCCGCAACCGACCGGGCTTGTGCCGATATCCTGGCCAAGCTCGAGGCGGCCGGCTTCGACGTCCTCTATGACGATACCGACGGACGGGCAGGGGCGAAGTTCGCCACCGCCGATCTGATCGGCCTGCCGTGGCAGGTGATCGTCGGGCCGAAGGGCCTCGCCGACGGGGTGGTGGAACTGAAGCGGCGGGCGACCGGCGAGCGCTCGACACTTGCAATCGAAGCCGCGCTCGCCAGGCTCGGACAGAAGTCGTGACGAAAGCTGCGGCGGCCGCCGGATTCAGTAAGGGGGCTGGAGGAATGGGGAATGAAGCGGCTGAGCCGACGGGGACCCCTCCGTTTGCCCGGATCGAGTGGCTGATCGGCTGGCGGTACCTGAAATCGCGTCGGCGCGAGGCCTTCATCTCGGTCATTGCCTGGACCTCCTTTCTCGGCATCATGATCGGCGTGGCGGCTCTGATCGCCGTGCTGGCGGTGCTGAACGGCTTCCGCACCGAACTTCTCGGAAAGTTCCTGGGTCTGAACGGCCACATCCTGGTGCAGCCGACGTCGACGCCCTTCACCGACTTCAAGGAGGTGCAGGAGCGCTTTGCCAAGGTTCCCGGCGTCAACTACTCCATCGCCTTTATCGATGGTCAGGCGCTCGCCTCGGGGCCATCCGGCGCTTCCGGAGCACTCGTGCGCGGCATGTCCGGCGACGATCTCAGCCACGTCGAACTGGTCGCCACCAACGTCAAGCAGGGCTCGCTCGCCAATTTCGATGCCACCGATGGTGTTGCGGTCGGCTCGCGTCTGGCCCAGAGCCTCGGGCTGCGCCTCGGCGATCCGATCACCATCGTGACGGCGCGCGGCAATGTGACGCCCTTCGGTGTCACGCCGAGGACGCGCTCATTTCCGATCAAGGCGATCTTCGAAGTCGGCATGTTCACGTATGATTCGAGCTTCGTCTACATGCCGCTCGCCGCAGCTCAGGCCTTCTTCAATCAGGATGATCGGGTGACGGCCGCCGAGATCTTCGTGACAGATCCCGAAAATGTCGACGCGATGAAGCCGCTGATCATCGCTGCCGCCGAGCGCCCCGTCTATGTCTCGGACTGGCGGGTACGCGATTCGACCTTCGTCGCCGCGCTTGAGATCCAGCGCAACGTCGTCTCGATGATCGTGGCGCTGATCGTCATCGTCGCCGCCTTCAACATCATCGCCGGGCTCACCATGCTGGTGAAGGACAAGTCGCGGGCGATCGCCATCCTCAGAACCATGGGGGCGACGCGCGGCTCGGTGATGCGCATCTTCCTGATCGTCGGCATGGCGATCGGCATCGCCGGAACGCTCGCCGGCCTCGGCGTCGGTCTGCTGCTCTGCTACTACATCGAGGAAGTCAGGCAGTTCCTCTCCTGGGTGTTCAACACGCGACTGTATCCGCCGGAGATGTTCTTCCTCGCCAAGATGCGGGCCGACGTGCATATCGACGAGACCTGCTACTCGGTGATCATGGCGCTGGTGTTGTCCTTCCTGGCCACGATCTATCCGGCCTGGAAGGCGGCGAAGCTCGATCCCGTCGACGCGCTCCGCTACGAATGAGGATGCGACATGACTGAGATTGTTGCCGCATCCTCCGAATTTCCCTCCACGCAGGGGGCGGGCGCCGCGCCATTGGCGCCACCCTTGCGGCTCGAGAAGATCGAGCGTCGCTATAAGGAAGGCGTGGGGGCGCTGGAAGTTCTGTCCGGCGCGGACTTGATCGTCAACAAGGGTGAGATGGTGGCGCTGGTAGCGCCGTCGGGTGCCGGCAAGTCGACGCTCCTACATCTGGCCGGGCTCTTGGAACGGCCCGATGGCGGCGAGGTCTATATCGGTGGGCTGGCGGCCGGAAAGCTGCCCGAAGGCGAGCGCACGCGGCTCCGCCGGCTCGAGATCGGCTTCGTCTATCAGTTCCATCATCTGCTGCCGGAGTTCACGGCGCAGGAGAACATCATGCTGCCGCAGATGCTGCGGGGCCTGACACGGGCCCAGGCGGCGGAACGCTCGATGCAGCTCCTCGACTACCTGAAGCTCGGCGACCGCGCCAAGCACCGTCCGGCCGAACTCTCAGGCGGCGAACAGCAGCGCGTGGCGATCGCCCGTGCCGTCGCCAATGTGCCGAAACTGATCCTCGCCGACGAGCCGACCGGCAATCTCGATCCGAAGACGGCGCATTACGTCTTCGATGCGCTGTCGGCCCTGGTGCGCGCTTCCGGTCTGTCAGCGCTGATCGCCACACACAATGTCGAACTTGCCGCCCGCATGGACCGCCGCATCACGCTGGCCGACGGCAAAGTCGTGGAGACGTGAGGCGAGGTGTCGCCGCTCACTCGCTCCGTCGCGCCGCCTCGAAGGCTTCGAGTGCGGCCGGAAACACGGCGAGCGCGCGCGGCAGCACGCCCTGGACGCGCGAGATCGTCACGCCATAATTGGTCATCGGCACGCCCTGTTCTGCCGCCCGGCGCTGGCGGAGCAGGACTTGTTTGCGGTTGACCATGCAGCCGCCGCACTGGACGACGAGCGAATAGGGCGTCAGGTCCTCGGGAAAATCGCGCCCCGCAGCCTGCTCGAACTCGATATCGCCGCCGGCGTATTGCCGGAGCCAGCGCGGGATCTTCACCCGGCCGATGTCGTCGGCCATCGAATGGTGGCTGCAGGCCTCGGCGACCAGCACCTTGGCGCCGGGCTTCAGATGGTCGATCGCCGCAGCGCCCTTGGCAAAGGCGACGAGGTCGCCCTTGTTGCGCGCCATCAGGATGGAGAAGGTGGTCAGCGGCACGTCGTCGGGCGTATCGGCGGCGGCCTTCAGCACCACCTGACTGTCGCAGACGACGAGGTCCGGCTTGCGGCCGAGCGAAGCCAACGTCTCGCCGAGTTCGCGCTCCTTGACCACCAGCGACGACGCATCGGCATCGAGAATGTCGCGGATCGCCATCACTTGCGGCAGGATCAGCCGGCCCTTTGGTGCCCCGAGGTCGATGGGGACGACGAGCACCACGAGGGCGCCCGGGTGGATCAGGTCGCCGAGCAGATAGGGTGCCTCGAAGCCGGTCTCCGGCGCCGCGGCCAGAATAGCTTCCTTCAGGCGCGCGAGCCCGGTGCCGGCTGCAGCAGAGACAGCGACGTGGGGCAGCCCGGCCACTTCGAGGCGTGCGAGGTCGGCTTCGCTCGGGACGTGGATGTCGGCCTTGTTGAAGACGACGACGATCGGCGTCTCCTTCGACTGTAGATCGGCGAAAAGCTTCTCCTCGTCCGGCCCGATGCCGGCACCATCGACGACGACGAGGCCGAGGTCGGTGCGTCCGAGTGCCGCTTGCGAGCGGGCGACGCGCTGGGTACCGAGTTCGCCGTCGTCGTCGATGCCGGCAGTATCGATCAGCGTCACTGGGCCGAGGGGAGCGAGCTCCATCGCCTTTTCGACCGGATCGGTGGTCGTGCCGGCGTGCGGCGACACGATCGACACGTCCTGGCCGACGAGCGCGTTGACGAGCGACGATTTGCCGACGTTGCGCCGGCCGAAGATGCCGACGGTGAGCCGCATGCCCTTGGGTGTGGAAAGCATGGTTTCCTCCGTCCTCAACGTTTTCCGAGCGCCGTGGTGGCCTCGGCCGAGATGAGCCAGGCGAGCTGGTCTTCCCCGATCAGGCCCTCGGCCAGCACTTCCTCGGCGACCGTTCGCCCGTTGGCCTCGGCCGCCCGGACGATCTCCGTGGCACGATGGTGCCCGAGCACGCCGACCAGCGCAGTCGCGATGGCGCGTGAGCCCTTCAGCGTTGCCGCGACCTTGTCCACGTTCACTTCGATGCCGTCGACACAGTGATCCGCGAACATCCGGTCGGCGGCCTCCAGCAGGGTCAGCGATTCGAGAAACGCGTCGGCAAGCAGCGGCAGGAACGGGTTCAATTCCAATTGGCCGTTCTGCGCCGCCGCGGTGACGATCCCGTCGTTGCCGATGACCTTGAGGGCCACCTGGCCGACGGCTTCGGCGATCACCGGATTGACCTTGGCCGGCATGATCGACGAGCCGGTCTGCACCGCCGGCAACCGGATCTCGTTGAACCCGGCGTCGGGGCCCGAGGCCATCAGGCGCAGGTCCGAGGAGATCTTGAAGAGGTTGGCCGCATGTGCCTTCAGGATCCCCGACACCTCGACGAAGGCATCGGCGTTCTGTGTGGCATCGACCAGATTTTCGGCGCGGGCGAGCGGCAGACCGGTCAGGCGGCGCAGCGTGTCGACGACGCCGAACACATAGTCGCGCGGCGCGGCGATCGCCGTGCCGATGGCCGTGCCGCCGAGATTGACGACCCTGAGGCGCTCCTCCGATTTGAACACCCGCCAGCGGTCGCGTGCCAAAGCGTCGGCAAACGCCGAGAACACCGCGCCGAACGAGATCGGCGTGGCATCCTGCAGTTCGGTACGGCCCATTTTCACCACGCCCGACCAGCGCTTCTCCTGGGCCTGGAACGCCGTCTGTAGCCGGGCGATCGCCGGCTCGAGCTGTTTGAGGAGGCGCAGCGCGGCGACCTTCATCGCCGTCGGGAACGTGTCGTTCGTCGACTGGTGCAGGTTGACGTGGTCGATCGGATCGACTTTGACGTAGCTGCCGCGCGTGCCGCCGAGGAGTTCCTCGGCACGGTTGGCAATCACCTCGTTGACGTTCATGTTGAGCGAGGTGCCGGCGCCGCCCTGCAGGGCGTCGACACGGATCTCAGCGAGAAGCGGTCCCGATCCGATCTCGTCGGCGGCCCGGATGATGGCAGCGGCAATCTGGGTATCGAGCACGCCGATGCGGGCATTCGTCTCCGCTGCCGCAGCCTTGACAGTCAGCAAGGCCCGGATCAATTCCGGGTGGGCGGGACGGCGGCTGAGCGGGAAGTTCTCCAACGCCCTGAGCGTATGGATGCCGTAGTAGGCCGCGGCTGGAACGAAGCGCTCGCCCAGTTGGTCGTGCTCGCGCCGCGTCTCTCCGTCGTACCGCCTGTCGCCGTCCTCAGCGGAAGACATCGCGCTTGCCCTCACGGACCTTGCGCATCATCGTCTCGGAATACCGCCGGAGCTTGGGGTCCATTGTCGCCACTTCGCCGGCGATCGCCCGTTCACCCGCTTGATTGGTGTCGTCCGTACCATAGTCGAGCATGTACTCCATGAACGACGAGATGGCGTTCGGCCCGCACATCTCGCGGATGAGGCCGGGCTTGGCGAGGTCCATGAAGTCGGCGCCGGTGCGGCCCATGCGGTAGCAGGCGGTGCAGAACGACGGCACATGGCCGCAGGCGGCGACGTCGCGCACGACTTCGTCGAGGCTGCGGTGATCTCCGCGGGTGAATTGCGCCGCCTGTTCCTCCGCCGGCGTGGCATAGCCGCCGGGATTGGTGCGGCTGCCGCCGGAAATCTGCGACACGCCGAGTTCCAACGTCTCCTGCCGCATCTCCGCCGTCTCACGCGTCGACATGATCAGCCCGGTATAGGGCACGGCGATGCGCAGGATGGCGACGATGCGCTTGAAGTCCTCGTCCGACACCAGATGCGGCGGATGGAGCGAGACCTCCGAGCCGACGGCCGGCTCCATGCGCGGCACCGAAATCGTATGGCATCCGACGCCGAACTTGTCTTCCAGATGCGCGATATGCTGCATCAGCGCCAGCGTCTCGAAGCGCCAGTCGGCGAGCCCATAGAGCGGGCCGAGGCCGACGTCGTCGATGCCGGCCTCCATGGCGCGGTCGATCGCCGAAGCGCGCCAGTCGAAATCGGCCTTCGGTCCGTCGAGGTGCATTTCCTTGTAGACCTTGCGGTCGTAGGTCTCCTGGAACAGCTGGTAGGTGCCGATGTTGGCGGCCTTGAGCTGGCGGAACTGGTCGACGGAAAGAGGGGCAACATTGATGTTGATGCGGCGGATCTCGCCTCGGCCGCGCTTGACCGAATAGATGCGCTCGATGGCGTCGATCAGGTACTGGAAGCCGCCCTTCGGAAACGCCTCGCCGCCGATGAGGAGGAGCCGCTTGTGGCCCTGGTCGATGAGGGCTGCCGTTTCCGCCTCGATCTCGTCCATCGAGAGGACCTTGCGGTCGAGCTCGTGGTTGGAGCGGCGGAAGGCGCAATAGACGCATTCGTTGGTGCAGATGTTGGAGAAATAGAGAGGCGCGAACAGCACGATGCGCGGCCCGTAGATCTCGGTCTTGACGAAGCGGGCGGCATCGAAGAGCTCGTGCGTCAGGCCCGGATCCTTGACGGCGAGGAGGACGGCGACGTCGTCCTCGTTGAGCCCGCCGAGCCCGCGCGCCTTCGCCAGGATCTCGCGTACCTGAGCTGCGTCCTCGGCGTGCTCGGCACGCGTCAGAGCTGCGCCAATCCTGGCTTCGTCGAGCCAGTCGATTCTCTCTTGAACAGTCATCGATCCGTCCTATCGCGAAAAACTCGACTGCGATCGGCCGATTTCCGCCAGCGCGCCCCGGGATCGTCCCTGGCTTTGAAGGCCGGGTCCCCTCGTCCCTCGCCAGGATTTCTCCCGCATGGAGCACGCTCGTGGCGGCATCTAGCCGGTCACGTCTTGACGACAAATGATGATGAAATCGACCGGCCTGTCTTTGATGCAGATCCATAAGGCCGATTTCTGCAGGCGAGCGGGCAGGGCAAGCCGAACTCCGTTCACGGCTTTTCAACCACGTTCGGCGAGACTTAGGCGTACCGGTAGGATGCCACAGGCGCCTGGAACCGGGTTCGAGCGCGAGGCCAATCCATGTTCCTCATTCGCCGGTCCGTCGTCGCAATCGCGCTTGACCTCTGGGCACTCGCCTGTCTCTCGCCGGCATCGGCCGCCGAATCCTACTGCGACGGCCAACGCGGTATCTGCCGGACCATCTGCGGCCAAGTGGCGACGCCGGGCACGCCGAAGCGGCTCTCGTGCGACACCGGCTGCGAACGCTCGGCGATGATGTGCCAGTCGACCGGGAGCTTCAATTTTGCCCCCGTCGAGCAGTTCATGCCGGAATTCCATCGCCAGTAGCCGGGCGTGTGCGAGACTGCACCGCAGGTCATTCCGTCAACGATTACAGACGCTCCGCGGCGACACAGAATAGCCAATATTTCCAACTTATTGGGCATGGGTTTTCAGATGCCTCTTCGGCATTGGCGTGCGCCTGCGGAATCGGCTATCAAGGTCCGTCGCACCAACTGGGAAGTCTAATCGTTGTCCGAAACCGAACGACCGGGAGCCGGCGGAGACAATCCGACCGACATCAAGCCTGTCTCCATTGTCGAAGAAATGCGCCGCTCGTATCTCGACTACGCCATGAGCGTGATCGTGAGCCGTGCGCTGCCCGATGTCCGCGACGGACTGAAGCCGGTGCACCGCCGCATCCTGCACTCGATGAACGAGAGCGGCTTCGACTGGAACAAGCCCTATCGCAAATCGGCGCGCGTCGTCGGCGACGTCATCGGTAAATACCATCCGCACGGCGACGTGGCAGTCTACGACACGCTCGTGCGCATGGCGCAGGACTTTTCCATGCGCCTGCCGCTGGCCGATGGACAGGGCAACTTCGGCTCGGTCGACGGCGACAGTGCAGCGGCGATGCGATACACCGAAGTGCGTCTGGCCAAGCCGGCGCACGCGCTTCTGGACGACATCGACCTCGATACGGTAGACTTCCAGCCCAACTATGACAATTCCGAGCGCGAGCCGGTCGTCCTGCCGGCGCGCTTCCCCAACCTTCTCGTCAACGGTGGCGGCGGCATCGCCGTCGGCATGGCGACGAACATTCCGCCGCACAATCTCGGCGAGGTGATCGACGCGACGGTCGCGCTGATCGAGCGGCCGGATATTTCGATCGACGATCTCATCGACATCATGCCGGGCCCGGACTTCCCGACCGGTGGCATCATTCTGGGCCGCTCAGGCATTCGCTCCGCCTACCATACGGGCCGCGGCTCGGTGGTCATGCGCGGCCGGGTCAAAACCGAGACCATGCGCGGTGGGCGCGAGGCGCTCATCGTCACCGAGATTCCCTATCAGGTGAACAAGGCGACGATGGTCGAGCGCATCGGCGAACTGGTGCGCGAGAAGAAGGTCGAGGGCATCGCCGAGGTGCGCGACGAGTCCGACCGCGACGGCTACCGCGTCGTCATCGAACTGAGGCGCGAGGCCGTCTCCGACGTCGTGCTGAACCAGCTCTACCGCTTCACCGCGCTGCAGTCGACGTTTGGTTGCAACATGGTCGCCTTGAACGGCGGCCGGCCGGAGCTGCTGAACCTGACCGATATGCTGAGGGCCTTCGTCGCCTTCCGTGAAGAGGTCGTCGGTCGGCGCACACGCTATCTGCTATTGAAGGCGCGCAATCGCGCCCACGTCCTCGTCGGTCTCGCCATGGCGGTGGCCAACATCGACGAAGTCATCGCCCTCATCCGCGCCGCACCCAGTCCGGCAGTGGCGCAAGCGCAGTTGATGGAGCGCAACTGGCCGGCGCGCGATATGGCGCCGCTGATCGCGCTCATTGATGATCCCCGCCACAAGCTCGAGGCCGACGGCACCTACAAGCTGTCGGACGAGCAGGCCAAGGCGATTCTCGAACTGCGTCTGTCGCGCCTGACCGCACTTGGCCGCGAAGAGATCGCCGAGGAACTGGAAAAGCTCGCCCGCGAGATCGCCGACTACCTGGAGATCCTGCGGTCGCGCGAGCGGATCCTCACAATCATCAAGACCGAACTCGCCGAGGTGAAGGCCGAATTTGCCACGCCACGCAGGACCGAAATCCTCGATGTCGAAGGTGACATGGAGGACGAGGACCTGATCCAGCGCGAGGACATGGTGGTGACGGTCACCCATGCCGGCTGGATCAAGCGCGTGCCGTTGTCGACCTATCGGGCACAGCGGCGCGGCGGCAAAGGCCGCTCCGGCATGGGGATGAAGGACGAGGATTTCGTCACCCGGTTGTTCGTCGCCAATACCCATTCGCCGATCCTGTTCTTCTCCTCCAAGGGGCAGGTCTACAAGACCAAGGTCTGGCGGCTGCCTCTGGCGGCACCGCAGGCGCGCGGCAAGGCGCTGATCAACCTATTGCCGCTCGATGAGGGCGAACGCATCGGTTCGATCCTCTTGCTCCCCGAGGACGAGGGGAACTGGGACAAGCTCGACGTGATGTTCGCCACGACGTCGGGCACGGTCCGGCGCAACAAGCTGTCCGATTTCGTGCAGGTGAACCGCAACGGCAAGATCGCCATGAAGCTCGAAGAGGGCGAGGGCATCGTCGCGGTCGAGACCTGCACCGAAGACGACGACGTGTTGCTGACGACGGCGCGCGGCCAGTGCATCCGCTTTGCCGTGCCGGAAGTGCGCGTGTTCAAGGGCCGCGATTCGATGGGCGTGCGCGGCATCGTGCTACCGGACGGCGATACGGTCATCTCGATGACGATCCTGCGCCACGTCGATGTCGAGGCAGACGAACGCGCCGCCTTCCTCAAGCAGCAGACCGCCAACCGCCGCGCCCTTGCCGGCGAGAGCGCCATTGATGTCGAGATCGTCGAAGTCGAAGCCGGCGACGGTGATTTGGCGGGCGATGGCGCCTTCTCGGCGGAAGCCACCGGCGATGCCGCACTCTCGGTTGAACGCTATGCCGGCCTCGATGCCCGCCAGCAATTCGTGCTGACGGTGTCGGAGAACGGCTACGGCAAGCGCACCTCGTCCTACGAATACCGGACCACGGGGCGCGGCGGCAAAGGCATCGTTGCCATGGCGGTCAACGAGCGCAACGGCAAGCTGGTTGCCTCCTTCCCGGTCGAAGATGCCGACCAGATCATGCTTGTCACCGACGGCGGCCAATTGATCCGCTGCCCGGTCGATGGCATCCGGGTCGCCGGTCGGCCGACACAGGGCGTCATCGTGTTCAACACCGCCGACAGCGAAAAGGTCGTCTCCGTCGAACGCGTGACGGTGGAAGAGGGTGACGGCGAGGAAGCAGAGGGCGAAGCGGAGGTCTGAGGCGCTTTTCGGCGCCTTGGCCGCGATCGCGGGCGATGATCATATGCGAGTTGCGACGGGGAGATTGCCGTGACGCAAGAATCCTCGTTCCGGGAGTTGGCAGCGGCGGGCGGGCCCATCACCGGTGCCCGCTTCGACGATGAGGAACTCGGCGATCTCGCCTATGCCGATCTCGACATCAGCGACTGCGAGTTCCATTCGTGCGACTTCCGGGCGACAACGCTCAAATCGTCGCGCTTCCTGCGCTGCCGCTTCGTCCATTGCAGCTTTCCGGAAAGCCGGTTCGACGACGTGAAGTTCTCCGGCGGCGAGACCGGCAGTCACTGCGTCTGGGCGTTCTCTCGCCTCGACGACGCCCGCTTCAAGGACTGCAATCTCAATCTCAACGTGCTGACCAAATGTTCGGCGCATCGCGCCGAGTTTGAGGACTGCGCCACCACCGGGCTGAAGTTCGACGCTTCGGTTCAACGGCGTGTCCGCGGCCGAAGGCTCTCGGGTGGCATCGTCTTCCGCCGCTGCAAGCTGATTTATTCGGTGTTCGAAGAGCGCGACATGGAAGAGAGCTCGTTCGATGGCTCCGATCTGAGGGACGCCAAGTTCGCTGGCCTCAATCTGGCGCATGCGAGCTTTCGCGACTGCAATCTCAACAACACTGACTTCACCGGTGCATCGCTCGATGAGGCAGTGCTGTGCGATGCCGTGTTCGACCGGTTTTCCCTGGCGGATCTGCGCTCGTTCCACGGCATGACGGTCAGCGCCGATCAGCAGCCGACGATGCTGGCAAGTGTCGGCATCCGGGTCGGCGCCTGAGGACCGGGCGCCGCTGGACCACCGGCGCCGAGAGGCGCTCCGTGGGGCGCGCATCCGGCCGACTACCAGCCATTCCGGCGCGCCCTCTTCCGTTTTTTCCGAATAGCCCTATGTGTGGAGCGTCCTTCCCCCTGACCTGGACGTTCCTATGCCCTTTCCAAATCCTCCCAAGGCCGTCGTCTTCGATATGGACGGCGTCCTGTTCGATACTGAAGCCGTGTTCCGTCGTTCGCTGAAATCCGTTGCTGCCGAGATGGGCCACGCCATCCCGGACGATATCGCCAAATCGATGATCGGCGTCGAGCGCTCCGCCAGCCAGGCGATGATCCGTCAGGCCACCGGCGGCACCCTCGACGTGCACGCCTTGTGGAACCGAGCGAACGAGCGAGTCCATGCCGAGGCGGTCAAGGGCGAACTCCTGAAGCCTGGCGTGTTCGAACTGCTCGAACACCTTGAAAGCGCCGGCGTGCCGACCGCGATCGCCACCTCGTCCTTCCGTGACCAGGTCGACCGCAACCTCGAAGGCCATGGGCTCACCGGCCGCTTCGACTTCATCGTCGCCAATGGCGACTACGCCCGCGCCAAGCCTGAACCCGACCCCTATCTGATGGCGGCCGAGAAGCTGGGGTTCGAGCCGGCCGAGTGTCTGGCGGTCGAGGACAGCTACAATGGTGTCCGCTCTGCGGCACGTGCCGGCATGATGACGGTGATGGTGCCGGACATTTTGCCGGCAAATGATGAGATGCGCTCGCTCGTCGTCGCGGTGGCCGACGACCTCGGCGAAGTCGAGGCGATGCTGAAGCGGGCGTAACGTCCTCGCTTCTGTGGCGCATCCCCATCATTGCGAGCGAAGCGACGCAATCCAGTCTCCTGGCAAAGGTTTCTGGATTGCTTCGCTGCGCTCGCAAGGACGGCAAGGGCTGTCCGATCCACGCCCGCGCAGGGCCCGGTGATTCGGCTCGTCGCCGATCGACGCGGCAATACCCTCAGCAAGCCGGCTAATGATCGATCATCGCGGCGCGAGAGGCCGTGCCGCGAAACGGCCTAGCCGGCGAGAATCGCCTGCGGCCTTCGCGCGCTGTGGCGGACGTCCGTCCTATTCCAGCCCGGCGGCCTTTTTCAGCGCGGCGTGCATGCGGTCCTGCCAGCCGGGGCCGTCGGCCTGAAAGAACTCCAAGACGTTGCGCTCGATCCTGAGCGTCACCATTTCGCGGGCATTCGGTGGCGCGGCAGGACGCTGGGGAGCTGCGGCGGCGGGCAAGGGCGGCGCCTGTTTGGTGGTCGCGGCCTTGAACGCCTGTTCCGCCGCCTCGCGCGCGTCAAGCGGGCGGTGCCGGGTCGGAGGTCTCGACATGAGTGCTGATCCTTGAGAATCCCGCGCGACGTCGCAGGACATGGGGCAGGGTGGCGCTACTGCCCCCGGACTGTAAAGGCCAAAAACGACAGGCGCACAGACGTATTGGTCCCTATTGCGCCATTCGGGCACCATACGGTTGCTTCGCGAGGGGGGAACGACATTCATGGCGCCTTGCGGTTCGGCCCATCGCCGATGGTTGCCGAGATGCGGTTGGCGAGCTTCTGCCTGAGCTCTGCCGGTTCTTTCCAGGTGATGTGGTTGTACTGCCGGGTGTCGAAATGCACTTTGTCGATCATGTCCTGTCGGCAGGTGAAAATGACTGGGATGTTGAGACCGTGCGCGAACCCGGCCTCGTAGTAGACCCCGCCGCGTGGTCCTCCCTCGCCGTGTGAGAAATCGGCGACGAGGAAGCGTGAGCGACGAATTTCAGCGATGATGGCGTCATCAATCTTGTTGTTGTGCGCGACGGCATCGATCCGGACGGCCGAATAGCCTGCGTCTTCGATGCCGGGCTTCAAGCCATTGTCATAGGCGTCGGTCATTGACGCATCGAACCACATGGCGACGAAGGCTTGCGAGGACAACGTCTGCCGAGTTCGAAGCTCGTCCAGATGGATATAGCCGTCTATAGTAAGTTCAAGAATTCTCTCGCCTGTTAAGAATGTCTCTGAGCTGAAGACCCAGCCTTTCTGCTCCAAAACTCTAGACAAATACGCGATTTCATCAATGTTAGCACTCTCTGTGTAGCTCAGCGACTCTAGTCGTCCGGCAAACGAACTTATCTTCTCGCCAATATAACTCGTTTGAGATTCGATAAACATCAGGTATGACTCAGACCTCTCGACTACAGATCGTGGTCGTGCTGAAGCAACTAATTCGACAATCTCGGTATTTATGATCGGACAGGGGGCGCCTTGCTCTCTCTGACGAATAGCCCAAGTCGTCAGTTTTGCCTTCAAGCGCGGATCGGCAGCCTTCAAAACGTCGAAAGCCCGGTCCGTGATCATATATCGTCCACCCATGCGCACCGAGTCGCTCAGGAAATTTGAGAGGTCAGCTCGGTACGTGATGGCGGGGGTTTCCCAGACTGGACACGCTTTCTCATTCCAGTCCATCTCTCTCCTCCTACAGCCATGCCTTCGGATCGGTTCTACCCGATCGCTCACCGCCCGAGATCGACCGGCAGAGGTCTGCGATGCTGTCGAGATTGTGGACGGAGCGGAATTCATCCACGCGCGGCAGCATCAGCCGGATGCCGCGCGCCTTCGCCTCGAAACCGTCGAAGCGCAGGAGGGGATTCAGCCAAATGAGCCGTCGGCAGGAGCGGTTCAACCGGTCCATCGCCTGGGCGAGGTCCTCCTCCGAATCGCGCTCCAGCCCATCGGTGATGAGGAGGACGATCGGCCCCTGGCCCATCACCCGGCGCGACCAGACACGATTGAAGGTCGTCAGCGCGGTGGCGATCCGGGTGCCACCGGACCAGTCGGCGACCAGCGCGGAGGTCGCGTCAAGCGCCTCGTCCGGATCCCGCATGCGCAATTGCCGCGTGACGTTGGTCAGGCGCGTGCCGAACAGGAATGTCGTCACCCGCCGCCGCTTTTCGGTCAGCGCATGCAGGAAATGCAGGAAGATACGGCTGTACTGGCTCATCGAGCCGGAAATGTCGAGGAGTGCCACGATCGGCGGATGGATCTCGCGGCGGTCGCGCCGTTCCAGCCGGATGATCTCGCCACCGGCCCTGAGCGTCGAGCGGAAGGTGGCGCGCGGATCGAACAGCCGGCCGGACGCCTTGGGCCGCAGCCGGCGTATCCGCACCTTGTGCTCCGGCAGAATCAGCCGCGACAGTTCGGCCTTGGCGGCGCCGATCTCCGCCGCGCTCATCTGAGCGAAATCCTTCTTCTGCAGGATCTCCCGGTCGGAGACGGTGAAGCGTGCGTCGATCTCGACTTCCGGCCGCTCGACCTGCCGCACCGGCTCTGCGCCGGAGGAGAGCGCCTTGTTGACGCGTGACGCACCGGCCTTGGGCTTGGCGGTCGGAGCCTGCGGCCGGGCGATTGGCGACAGCATGGCCAGGAGCTTCTCGATCAGCTGCCGATTGCGCCAATAGATGCGGAATGCCTCGTCGTAGACGGCGTGATGCTCGCGTTTCGTCACCAGGACCGCATGCAGCGTCCAATAGAGGTCTTCGCGCGAGGCGATGCCGGCGACCTCGACCGCGGCGATCGCGTCGATCACCGACGCAGGGCCGACCGGCAGCCCGGCATCGCGCAGTACGCGGGCGAAATAGACGATGTTATCGGCGAGCCGGCCGGCCCGCGCCTGGTGCGGCGGATGCGCGGGGCCGCCGGGCAGGGCGCCGCCCGTCGATTCGCCGGAGGAGGGATCTGCGCTCATGGCCGACCTCAGGCGCTCGCCAATTGCTGCCGCACGTCCTCGACGATACGGCGCGCCTCGGATCCCTGGATGCGCTGGATGTCATCCTGGTATTTCAACAGGACACCGAGCGTGTCGGAAACGACGGTCGGGTCGAGCGCCATCTGGTCGAGTTCGGTCAGCGCCGTGGCCCAGTCGAGCGTCTCGGCGACGCCCGGCGCCTTGAACAGGTCCATCGTTCTCAGCGCCTGCACGAAGGCCACCACCTCCGCCGACAGCCGCACCGCTACCCCCGGGAGCCGCGAATGCACGATTCTGCGCTCGCGCTCCGCGTCGGGATAATCGACCCAATGATAGAGGCAGCGGCGCTTCAGGGCGTCGTGGATCTCGCGCGTCCGGTTCGTCGTGATGATGACGATCGGCGGCTCGGCAGCGCGGATGGTGCCGAGTTCGGGGATGGTCAGCTGCGCCTCGGCCAGCACTTCCAGAAGAAAGGCCTCGAACGCCTCGTCGGCCCGGTCGAGCTCGTCGACCAGAAACACCGGCGGACCGGCGAGATCGGGTTCGAGCGCCTGCAGCACCGGGCGCTTGATCAGAAATCGTTCGGAAAAGATGCCGGCCGCCAGTTCGGCGCGGTCGATGCCGCCCGAGGCCTCCGCCATGCGGATCTCGATCATCTGCGCCGGATAGTTCCACTCGTAGACGGCCGAGGAAATGTCGAGCCCTTCGTAGCACTGCAGCCGCACCAGCCGGCGCCTGAGCGTCTTCGACAGCACCTTGGCGATTTCGGTCTTGCCGACGCCGGCCTCACCCTCGAGGAAGAGCGGCCGCTTCATCCGCAGCGACAGATGCAGTACGGTCGCCAGCGAGCGGTCGGCGATATAGCCAGCCTCTTCGAGGAGCGCCACGGTCTCGTCGATGCTGCGCGGCAGCGGCCTTCGGCCGGTCTCGGTCGACGTCATCGGCGCATGCTCCCTCATCCCGAATTCTATCCGTAGTCATGAGTACAGGGCCGGGTGCGGGTCGGCAAATGGTCCTTGGTCGGAAATCGGGGCGAATGAGGGCACTTATCCGGGGTATCACGTACCAGGGGGCAGTTGGAATGCCACGCGCGAGGCCGTCGCAGGCGGTCGCGCCAAACCGGAGCGGCGAGATGTCGACACGACACGCCGTGCGGCAAAATCAACCGGTGTCGGAATGAGACAAGAAGCTGACTTGTATGGGAAAGAGCGCCCGGGGGCATGCCTTCGAATGCGGCAATGGTGCTAATTAGTTTGCAGACGATTTGGTCGAATTCGGATGATCCTTCCGGAAAATCGTAACAAATCGGAAAATCTATCTTTTATGACCGGCATTTGACGGCAGGAATTGCCGGGGCGAAAACCCCTTGGTAAGCATTGCGGCCATAGGGGCATAAAGACCCCGGCTACCATCGGGCATTGCCGGACGGGAACTTTGGAGTGACGACGTCGGCGTCGGGAGCATCGGGGCACGAATGGAAGTATTCGTTCAGCAGCTAATCAACGGGATCACGCTCGGCTCGATATATGGGCTCATCGCCATCGGATACACGATGGTCTTCGGCATCATCGGCATGGTCAACTTCGCCCACGGCGACGTCTTCATGCTGTCTGCCTTCGTGGCGTTGATCACCTTCCTCGTCATCACCACCTTTCTGGCTGCCATCGGCGTCATCACGGGATCCGTCTGGATCGTGATCGCGCTGTTGATTTGTCTGATCGTGTCGATGGTTGTGACGTCGTTGTGGAACTGGGCGATCGAGCGCATGGCCTATCGCCCGTTGCGCGGATCGTTCCGTCTGGCGCCGCTCATCTCGGCAATCGGCATGTCGATCTTCCTGTCGAACTTCGTGCAGGTGGCGCAGGGACCGCGCAACAAGCCGACCCCGCCAATGCTGACCGACGTTCTCACGGTGATGAAGAGCGCCAACTACGACGTCAACATCTCGTACAAGCAGATCGCCATCTGGCTGATCACCGCCGTGCTGCTGGCGGCCTTCTGGTACGTGGTGCAGAAGACGCCGCTCGGCCGGGCGCAACGAGCCTGCGAGCAGGACCGCAAAATGGCGGCGCTCCTCGGCGTCGACGTCGACAAGACGATCTCGCTGACGTTCGTGATGGGCGCCGCGCTCGCCGCCGTCGCCGGGACCATGTACCTGCTTTACTACGGCGTCGTGTCGTTCTCCGACGGCTTCACGCCGGGCGTCAAGGCGTTCACCGCAGCCGTTCTCGGCGGCATCGGATCGCTTCCGGGCGCCGTCATCGGAGGACTGCTGATCGGGCTGATCGAGACTTTCTGGTCGGCCTATTTCACCATTGACTACAAGGATGTCGCTGCTTTCTCGATCCTGGTCGTGGTGCTCATCTTCATGCCTCAGGGCATCCTCGGCAAACCCGAAGTCGAGAAGGTCTGACCATGACTGACGCAACTGTTGCGAAACCCGAGCCTGGTTACCTGAAGCCGGCGCTCGAAGGTGGCCTCGTAGCCGGTCTTATCTCGCTCGGCATTATCGGTCCGTTCATCGGGCTGCAGGCCGTGCAGAACATGCAGAACCAGCTGGTGCTGGCGGTACGGCCGGCTCTGCTGGTGTGCTTCGTGCTGATTATTGTCAGCCTGCGCGTCATTGCCCTGCTGACGCCGGCAATACGGATCGTGACGGCGATCGTCTCCGCCGTGATCATGCTGACGCTCGGCACGCTGGTGGCGGTGCAGATCGGGCCGATCGGAGATTTCTTCGCCGCCGTGGGAGCGCACCTCGCTCCTTGGGCACATGTCCTGGTGCCGACATTCGACCCCGCGCAGGTCGTGCCGACGTGGTTCGTCGTACTGTCCGGCGTGGTTGCTTTCCTGGGCTTTGTCCTGGGACTCGCGGTGATGCTGGCTGTGTGCGTCGGCATCATCGTTGTTGCCGCCATTCTGGCGAATGCGTTGCCGGGCGGGGGGCGTCCGAACAAAGTGGCGTTCGGCGTGGTGATCGTGGTCGCCGCGGCAGTCTTGTACGTCTTGTTCGAGCGCTGGTCTGCCGGGACCTTCCCGGCCCTTGTGGCGGCCCTCGGCAATCAGGTTGTGGGCGGAATCGCAACGGCGATCGGCTCGGTGCCGCCGACGACGGGGTTGGTCTCCTATTTCAGCGGCTTTCTCGAGGCACTTGGATCGCTGATTGCGCTCTACGGCATCGTGACGCTTCTGGTCGTCATGGCGAAGCTTGCTGCCAAGGGCGCAACTGCTGCGCCGGGATCCGCTGTGGTCGGCCGCGGCATCGGTGCCCTCATCCCGCCCATCCTGATCGGTGCGGTGATCGCCTATCCGATGGTGATGTTCTATTCCCAGGGCAGCGCCGGGTCGATCAAATGGATCGACAACTTCGGCATCCAGATCCTGATCTACGTGATGCTCGGCTGGGGCCTCAACATCGTTGTCGGTCTGGCTGGCCTGCTGGACCTCGGCTACGTCGCCTTCTACGCGGTCGGGGCCTATTCCTACGCGCTTCTGGCCAAGAACTTCGGCCTGTCGTTCTGGGTGCTGTTGCCGCTCGCCGGCATGCTCGCCGCCTGCTGGGGCATCATCCTCGGCTTTCCCGTGTTGCGGCTCAGGGGCGACTACCTGGCCATCGTCACCATGGCCTTCGGCGAAATCATCCGGCTGATCCTGATCAACTGGGTGGATTTTTCCAACGGCTATGCCGGCATCTCCGGCATCCCGAGGCCGACGCTGTTCGGCATTCCGTTTACCGCCAACGACGACGGTTTCGTCGCCAGGGTGAACGGCTTCATACCCTGGGTCGGATCGGTGATCGGCGCCAAGCCGGACAGTTGGTGGATGACGTTCCAGATGGAGTTTTCGCCCATCTACCGCACCATCTTCCTGTTCTACGTCATCCTGTTCCTGGCGCTGATCACCGCCTTCGTCACGCTCAGGCTGCGCCGTCTGCCGGTCGGTCGCGCCTGGGAAGCCTTGCGCGAGGACGAAATCGCCTGCCGCTCCCTCGGCATCAACACGACGACGACCAAGCTGACGGCCTTCGCGCTCGGCGCCATGTTCGGTGGTTTTGCCGGCTCGTTCTTCGCCGCGCGGCAGGGGTTCATCTCGCCCGAAAGCTTCACCTTCATGGAATCCGCGCAGATCCTGGCCATCGTCGTGCTCGGCGGCATGGGCAGCCTCTACGGCGTGGTGGTTGCCTCGATCGTCCTGGTCGGTGGCTTCGAGATCATGCGTGAGATGGACTTCCTGAAGCAGATCTTCGGCGAGAGCTTCGATCCAACCCAGTACCGGACGCTGTTGTTCGGTCTCGCCATGGTTCTCATCATGCTCTGGAAGCCCCGTGGGCTGATTTCCACCCGCGAACCGACCGCCTTCCTCAAGTCGCGCAAAGCTGTCTCCGGCAGCCTCGTCAAGGAGGGCCACGGCTGATGCGCTGGGAAACCGATCCAATCCTGAAGGTTGAACATCTGACCATGCGCTTCGGCGGTCTGGTCGCCGTCAACGATCTGACGTTTTCCGCCGGGCGCGGCGAGATCACCGCGCTCATCGGCCCGAACGGCGCCGGCAAGACGACGGTGTTCAACTGCATCACCGGCTTCTACAAGCCGACCGAAGGCCGCATGGCGCTCATTCACCCGCGCCTCGACATCGATGCCGAAATCGAAGCCGCGACGGTCTCAGGCGAGGCGTTTGTCAGCCGACCGAGCGTGTTCCTGCTGGAACGCCTGCCCGACTACCGTGTCTCGGCCGAAGCCAAGGTCGCCCGCACGTTCCAGAACATCCGTCTGTTCTCGGGCATGACGGTGCTGGAGAACCTGCTCGTTGCCCAGCACAATTCGCTGATGCATGCGTCCGGATTCTCGATCCTCGGTATTCTCGGCGCCAAGAGCTATACCGATTTCGAGCACGGGGCGATCGATCGCGCCAAGTACTGGCTGGAGAAGACCGGACTCATTGACCGGGCGGACGATCCGGCCGGCGATCTGCCCTACGGCGCCCAGCGCCGGCTGGAAATCGGCCGCGCGATGTGCACCCGGCCGGTGCTCCTGTGTCTCGACGAGCCGGCGGCCGGCCTCAACCCGCGTGAAAGCCTCGAGCTCAACGCGTTGCTGAACTCCATCCGCGACGACGAAGGCACCTCGGTGCTGCTGATCGAGCATGACATGTCGGTGGTGATGGAGATCTCCGACCACGTCGTGGTGCTCGACTACGGTACCAAGATCTCGGACGGCGCGCCGTCGTTCGTGAAGTCCGATCCGCGCGTCATCGCCGCCTATCTCGGCGTCGAAGATGAAGACGTCGAGGCGGCCGAAGCGGAAGTTGATGCAGTGGAAGCGGAGGTTGGCCCGTGAGCGACGAGATTGCGATGAGCCACAAGCCGGTCGCGCCGCTCCTGACCGTCCGCGGCGTCAAGACCTATTACGGCAACATCATCGCCCTGAAAGGCGTCGACCTCGACGTCAACGAAGGCGAGATCGTCACGCTGATCGGGGCCAACGGCGCCGGCAAGTCGACCCTGATGATGACCATCTTCGGCAATCCACGGGCGCGCGAAGGGACGATTCATTACGGTTCGACCGATATCACCCGGCTGCCGACGCACGAGATCGCCCGCATGCGCCTCGCCCAGTCGCCGGAAGGGCGTCGCATTTTTCCGCGCATGTCGGTCCTGGAAAACCTGCAGATGGGCGCCCAGATCGACAATTTCGTCCATCTCGAGGAAGACCTGGCACGGGTCTTCCACCTGTTCCCGCGGTTGAAGGAACGCATCAATCAACGCGGCGGCACGCTGTCGGGCGGCGAACAACAGATGCTGGCGATCGCCCGCGCGCTGATGTCGCGGCCGAAGCTGCTGATGCTCGACGAACCGTCGCTCGGTCTGGCGCCGCTGATCGTCCGGCAGATCTTCGACGCGATCCAAGAGCTGAACCAGTCGGAAGGGCTGACCGTGTTCCTCGTCGAGCAGAACGCCTTCCATGCGCTGAAGCTCGCCCATCGCGGCTACGTGATGGTCAACGGCGTCATCACCATGAGCGGGACTGGGCACGAATTGCTCGCCCGTCCGGAGGTGCGCGCCGCCTATCTCGAGGGCGGTCACCATTGAGCCGGAGACATCCCGGCAGCATGAAGGCCGCCGGTATACAATGGGACATGGTGTCGCAGCCGCCTGATCGAACCCAGTTGGCCGGCAACATCAACAGACTTTGATAATACGCTGAGAAGAGAGACGGATCGATCTTGACAGGTTGCCGCGACCCGCTTGCTGGTTCCCGGACCGATCCGACCCACCAAACCCAATTCGTACGGGGCAGCGACAGGCGATGGATAGGATCGTAAATTTCGTCATTGGAGCGCGCGCGGCGTTCGAGACGGCGGCCGGCTTTTTTGCCGGCGGGATCTACGAGGGCGCCAACGGCACCTACGTGTGGGAGTTCCTGTTCATCACCGTTATTCTTGGCGGGTTCGCCGCACGGGCCACGGGGCGGGCCAATGCGCAGACATGGCGGCCGCGCCGTCAGACGGTCATCTACTGCATCCTGATCGGTCTGGCGGTGCGCTTCCTGCATTTTGCGCTGTTTCAGCGCACGCTCATCGCGCCGCAGTATTTCGTCTTCGACGAGATCATCCTGCAATCGATCGCGATTTGGAGTTACTCGGCGACCCGAACCGACCAGATGGCGAGCCAGTACCGCTGGCTGTTCGCGAAAAAAGGCTCGCTTCGCTGGGAACGGCGCGGCTGAGACCGCCTGCGGACCGCACAAGTCCTCGATGGTTTTACCAATCCTGCTGGTTTTTGCCGGAAGAGACGTGACATCCGACAAATTCTGGGCATGATTGCCGACAGGCGCGGCAGTGCCAATTCTGAGGCAGATGGGCGGATTGAGATCACCCGAATGTCTCGGTTGCGGGCGCTGCCCGGGACTGATGAGAATTGGTTTCAGTCACCGCCCATTTTCCGGGCAGTGAGAAGCCGCGATTGGACGGCAGACGCATCCTGCCGCCCCCATGCGGGGACGGCACGTCGAGTATGCATTTGGAATTTCGGGCGGCGGCAGTATCGCCCGGATGAGTTGGCGAGAGGGTGATGAGCTCTTTTGCCTGGTGGAGAGGAGAGGATTCATGAAGAAGCTTCTGTTGACCAGCGTTGCGCTGGCTGCGTCGATGGCTTTCGCCGGCATCGCCGGCGCTGCAGACATCAAGATCGGCGTTGCCGGTCCGATCACCGGCCCGAACGCCGCCTTCGGCGCTCAGCTGAAGAACGGCGTCGATCAAGCCGTCGAGGACATCAATGCCGCGGGTGGTATCCTCGGCAACAAGCTGGCGATGAGCGTCGGCGACGACGTGTCGGACCCCAAGCAGGGCGTCTCGGTCGCCAACAAATTCGTTGGTGACGGCGTCAAGTTCGTCATCGGCCACTTCAACTCCGGCGTGACCATGCCGGCCTCGGAAGTCTATGCCGAGAACGGGATCATCGAGATCACCCCGTCGGCGACGAACCCGAAGGTCACCGAACGCGGCCTGCCCAATATCTTCCGGACCTGCGGCCGTGACGACCAGCAGGGCAAGGTTTGGGCCGACTACGTGATCTCCGGCCCGGGCAAGGGCAAGAAGGTTGCCGTCGTGCACGACAAGACCACCTATGGTCAGGGTCTCGCCGATGCCGCCAAGGGCTACATGACGGCTGCCGGCCTGAAGGAAGTCCTCTACGAAGGCGTCAACACCGGCGACAAGGACTATTCGGCCCTCGTCTCCAAGATCAAGGCCTCTGGCGCCGAGATCCTGATGTGGGGCGGCCTGCACACCGAAGGCGGACTGATCATCCGCCAGCTGCGTGACCAGGGCTCGACCATTCAGATGATGTCGGGCGACGGCATCACCGACAACGAATTCGGCACCATCGGCGGCCCCGGCGTCGTCGGCACGCTGATGACCTTCGGCCCCGAGCCGCGCGACAACCCGGCCGCTCAGGCCGTCGTTGCCAAGTACAAGGCCAAGAGCATCGATCCGGCCGGCTACACCCTCTATTCCTACGCCGGTGTTGAGATCCTCAAGCAGGCCGCCGAAGAAGCCAAGTCGCTCGACGCCAAGAAGGTCGAAGACGTCATGCATTCGGGCAAGGTCTTCCACACTGTCCTCGGCGACATCTCCTACGACAAGAAGGGCGATCGCACCAACATCGACTACGTGTGGTACACGTGGAAGAAGGGCGACGACGGCAAGATCACCTTCTTCCAGAACAAGTAATCTCGATCGACCGATCAGTTGGATCCGAGCCGCCGCGGGGCATCCCCGCGGCGGTTTCCTTTTGGCGGGCGAGACCGCAGTGCTAGACTGCAGTCGCCAGCTCGGCGATTCCGCCTGGCCGCCGCGACCTGCCGGCCTCGCCTGATGATGGTTGGTGCCCGGCTCGCGTGTGGCACGCCCGTCCGCGGATTGCGAACCGATCAACGGCAAACCCGAACCAGCGACGGCTGCCCGATGCGTCCCGGACCCCACAATTCCATTCTCGATATCGCCGGCCTGACCGTCGGTCACGCCGAAGACGCGCGGCTGAAGTCCGGCGTCAGTGTCGTCATCGCCGACGAACCGGCGGTTGCCAGCGTTTGTGTCATGGGCGGCGCGCCGGGCACGCGCGAGACCGACCTGCTCGCCCCCGAACAAACGGTCGAGCGCGTCGATGCGCTGGTGCTCAGCGGAGGTTCCGCCTTCGGGCTCGATGCCGCGGCCGGGGTTCAGGCCTGGCTGGCCGAGAACGGCAGGGGCTTTGCCATTGGCCCGGCGCGCGTGCCGATCGTGCCGGCGGCCGTGTTGTTCGATCTGTTGAACGGCGGCGACAAGGGCTGGGGCCGCTTTTCCCCCTATCGCGACCTCGGCTTCGCCGCAGCCGCTGCGGCGTCGAGCCAGCCGCTGCAACTCGGCAGCATCGGCGCAGGCGCTGGCGCGACGACGGCGACCGTCAAGGGCGGGTTGGGCACCGCCTCGGCCCGGCTGCCGGGCGGCATCACCATCGCCGCTCTCGTCGCCGTCAATGCCGTCGGCTCGGCCCTCGTCGGCGATAGCGCGCACTTCTGGGCGGCGCCATTCGAGATCGACGGCGAATTCGGCAGCCTCGGCTACCCGTATCCCTGGCCGGACGATGCGACCCTGCCACGGCTGAAGGGGGCGGCGCGCCCCACTCCGGAGGCGGTGCTCGCCAATACCACCATCGCCATTCTCGCCACCGATGCGACCCTCACCAAGGCCGAGGCGAAGCGTCTGGCCGTCATGGCGCACGATGGCTTTGCCCGCGCGCTCTATCCGGCGCACACGCCGTTCGACGGCGATCTCGTCTTCGCCCTCTCGACCGGCCGGTGTCCGCTCGGCGGCATCGCCGAACTGGTCGAGTTGGGGATCGCCGGCGCCAACGTGCTGGCTCGCGCCATCGCCCGCGGTGTCCATGCGGCGACGCCGGCCGAGGGCGATCTCGTTCCGTGCTGGAGCGAGCGCAACGGCAGCCGACGACAGGCCTCATGACGGGCGATCCGGCTGATTGCAGGATACTCTAGGGCGCAGCGGCCATCCGGCGACCAGCCGCTGCTGCATAACGACCTGCTGACAACGCGCAGCTCAAGAGTGGAAGTTTTCCGGCCATCCGACTAGCGTTCTTGAAGAATTTTCCGGATAGTGAGCCATGGCCGAAAGAATTCCCCTTGATGCTGGGGATATCCGCATCCTTCGTATTCTGCAGGAAGACGCCTCGCTCGCCATCGCCGAGATCGCCCAGCGTGCCGGCATGAGCCAGACTCCGTGCTGGCGCCGCATCAAGCGGATGAAGGACGCCGGCGTCATCCGCCAAATCGCCGCCATCGTCGAGCGCGAGGCGGTCGGTCTCGGTTTTACCAGCTACACCTTCGTCAAGCTCGCGCTGCCCAGCCAGGAGAACATGGCCGCCTTTGATCGGCTGGTACGCGACTGGCCGGAGGTCGTCGCCTGCGAACGCATCACCGGCGCCGTCGACTACCTCATCAAGGTGGTCAGTCGCGACATGAAGACCTACGACACGTTCCTCAGGACCAAGCTGCTCGACGGCAACCTCGTCTCCGACGTGCAGTCGCACATCGTCGTCTCCAACATCAAGGACAACACCGCGCTGCCGCTCGACGACGCCTGAGCGTGCAGGAACCGGTTCGTCGGTTCACAGGAACCGTTCGGCCCGATAGGGCGCGACGTCGACCGTCGGCGGCTGGCCGGTGATCAATTCCGCGATCAGCCGGCCGGTCACCGGTCCGAGCGTCAGACCGAGATGGCCGTGCCCGAGGTTGAGCCACAAGCCCTTCAGCCCAGGTGCCGGCCCGACGATCGGGAGCGAATCCGGCAGTGCCGGGCGGCTTCCCATCCACGGCGCCTCGTCGCGCTCCTCGGCCAGCGGAAACAATTTTCTCGCCACCGGCTTCAGCCGGTCGATCTGCACCGGTGTCGGCGCCGCGTCGCGGTCGGCGAACTCGATGCCGGTCGTCAGCCGGATCCCGGCGTCCATCGGCGCAATGAGATAGCCGTTTTCCACGTCGACGACGGTGTGGTTGAGCGTGGCCCCATCCTTCGGGCCGAAATGCAGGTGGTAGCCGCGCTTGGAGGCCAGCGGCACGTTCAGTCCGAACGGCCTCAGAAGGTCGGCCGACCACGGCCCGAGCGCCACGACGACGTCGGCGGCTTCGATGTCGCCTTCCGAGGTGGTCACCGACCAACCGGTCGCGGTCTTCCGCAACGACCGGGCATCGCCGGTCAGGAACCGACCGCCCAGCGACTGGAACAGATCGGCGTAGGCAGCGACCAGCCCGCCGGGCGACGAGATCGTCCAGGAGCCTGTCCAATGCACCGCCTTGTGCGGCACCTCCAGCACGTTCGGCTCGATCTCGCGGAATTCGGCTGCACTGATGACGCGGAACGACGAACCATGCCGCCGGGCCAGATCGTGCAGCTGATCGGCTTCGCGAAATCCCTTTTCGGTTCGATAGAAGCGGAACCAGCCATCGGTCTTCAGGAAGCGCTCGGCCTTGGCCGCGACGATCATCGCCTCGTGCTCGGCGTTGGCGCGCTCCGTCAGGGCAGCGATGTGCCCGGCATAGCGTTCGATGCCGGCCGTATCGGTGTTGCGCCTCAGCGCCCACAGCCAGCTCGCAATCTTCGGCATGTGGGTCAGGTGATAATGCGCTGCCGGCGATAGATTGAGGCCATAGCGGACGAGGTCGCCGAGCGCGCGCGGAAAGGCGACGGGTACGAAGGGATCACGCTCGATGATGCCTGCATTGCCGAAGCTCGTCTCTTCGCCGGCTCCACGCCGGTCGAGGAGCACCACCTCGCGGCCCTTCTGGCGAAGGTGCACGGCCGCTGAAACGCCGACAGCGCCGGCTCCAAGCACGATGACGTCCGTACGCATGCGTCGACCTCCGCCCGAGCGGGCCTCGATTTGCTTTTGTCGGCAGCAAGCTAACAGGGAATTGCGAGGCCACGAAACCCGCTTGCGCCAGTTCTGCCATGCAAACTGTCGACAGGAGTCGGTCGACCGCGCCTTGGGACGCCGTGGCATGGCATGGGGGCTGGTTCGAACGGACGCAAGGCTCCGGCCGTAGCCGACGCTACTCGACGGTGAAGGTCCCCATCATGCCCAGATCCTCCTCTTCGGCGATCCCCGACGAATAGAGGAACGGCGAAGCGGCCGGGGCATGCCGCGGGAAGGTCACCAGGAGTTCGACGCTGGTCTCGACGAACACCGTGTCCTTCGGCCCGCGGTTCCAGGCGCGCGGCGCTCCACCGTCCTCGGAGATGACGCGGAACTGCGCCCCGCCGATGTGGAACGGCAGCGTCATCGCTGGGGCGACGATCTCCCACACTTCCGTCGCCCCGAAGGCGACCGTCTCGTTGATGCGACCGGCGGTGACGAGCCCCTTGTTGATGGTGGCCACCGGGACCGCATCGGACGCCCCGTCCTGGGATACCCTGGGTGTGGCGACGGGCAACCGCGCCTCCTTGCCGGGCTGATCGATCGGTGCGGCGGCTGGGCCTGGTTGCGGCAAGCCGACATCGAGCACGAAACGGCGGTGGACGGCATTGGGCGCCGCTGCGGGCTCCGCCGGCGACGGCAAGCGATCCGGCACGTCGGCACGCGGCCGACTGTCCTTCTCCGCTTCGAAGGCAGTCACCCGGAACGGCTTGTCGAGCTTGTCGGTGAGCCTTTGCACGCGGCCGGCGAGACGCAGATCATGGTCGTCCGGCGTCGACATCATCGAGCAGCTTCCGTCGGCAAAATCGACGACGATCTCGGCGCGCTCGCCCGGGGCCAACACCAGTGTGTCGATCTCCGCCGGCTCGGCCAGATAGCCCCCATCGGTGGCGATCAGATGGAAGGAGCGTTCGTCGTCGAGGAACAGGCGGAAGACGCGGGCATTGGCGGCATTGACGAGGCGCAGGCGCACCGGCCGTTGCGGCACTTTGAGGAGCGCATCGAGGGTGCCGTTGACCAGGATCCTGTCGCCCCTCAGCCCATGATCGATGGCCTCGCGGGAGGGCTGGTAGACTGGTTTGCCCGTGTCGTCGAGCGTCACGTCCTGCAGGATCAACGGAAAATCGTCGACGCCGTAGCTGCTCGGCAGCCCGGGCAGCGGCACCGTCGGATCGTCGATGATCAGCATCCCGGCGAGCCCGTCGGTCAGGTCGGCGCCGATCTGGCCGCGCAACGCCGCGTGGTACCAGAGGGTCGCTTGCGGCTGATCGATGGCGAGCGGCGCCTCCCAACTGGCGCCCGGCGCTACACTGGTCAGACGAGCGTCGGAGGCGCCGTCGACGAGGAGCCCGTGCCAGTGCACGTTGGTCGGCCGTTTGAGCGTGTTGGTCAGCCGCGCCACGGTCGTCTCGCCGCGCTTCAGCCGGATCGTCGGCCCGAGGTAGCCGCCGCCGTAGCCGGAGACATCGACCGGCTTGCCCGCAACGAACGCGTGGCTCGCCGGTGCTGCCGTCAGGTCCCATGTCTCACCCGCCTTCGGCTCGATCAGCGGCGGCAGGCTCAGCGCATTGCCGGTCAGCTTGACGATCGGCGTCGGCGGCAGTTTCGAGGAGGATTTCGGCTTCCTGGCCTTCGAGCGGTGCTTGGCGGCAAGCGCGACTTCGGGAAAGGCGAGGGCGCCGGCGCTTGCCAGCACGAAGGAACGACGGGACAACGGCATGAACGAGGCCTGCAGCAGTGGTCTTGAGGGAAGCGCGATCGAGACCGCCGAATCCGGACGGGCGCAACCTTAGCATCCTCAGGCTGACGAAATATGGGCGAAATGGGGACGAAGGCGGCCAATAGGTGCGCCCTGGCAAGAATCGCCCGGCCAGCAGGATCAATACCGAACAGTGAGCCAACATCCGGGCGACGGTGTCATCCCGGCGCAGACCGGGATCCATCGCCAGTGCCGCGGGCACGGCACCACGATTGGTTCCCAGTCCTGTCGCCGGTCCCTATTGGCTTGATATGTCAATGAATCCCGGCTTTCGCCGGGATGACATCGCGCTCAAATGAAGAGCCACAACAGCAAAGGGCGCGGATTGCTCCGCGCCCTTGCATAATTCCATCTGAACTTCTGAAATCAGAAGTCCATGCCGCCCATGCCGCCGCCCGGAGGCATGGCAGGGCCAGCGCCTTCCTTCTTCGGCTTCTCGGCGATGAGGGCCTCGGTGGTGACCAGCAGCGACGCAACCGAGGCGGCGAACTGCAGCGTGGTGCGCACGACCTTGGCCGGATCGATCACGCCGAACTTGTAGAGATCGCCGTATTCGCCGGTCTGGGCGTTCCAGCCGTAGGCGTCGTCCTTGTGCTCGAGGATCTTGCCGACGATGATGGAACCTTCGGCGCCAGCATTGATGGCGATCTGGCGGGCGGGCGACTGGATCGCCTTGCGGACGATGTCGATGCCGACCTTCTGATCGTCGTTGCCAGGCTTCAGCTTGTCGAGCACATGACCGGCGCGCAACAGCGCGACGCCGCCGCCCGGCAGGATGCCCTCTTCGACCGCAGCGCGGGTGGCATGCAGCGCGTCGTCAACGCGGTCCTTCTTTTCCTTCACTTCGACTTCGGTCGCGCCGCCGACGCGGATCACCGCGACGCCGCCGGCCAGCTTGGCCAGACGCTCCTGCAGCTTCTCGCGGTCGTAGTCCGAGGTGGTCTCCTCGATCTGCGCCTTGATCTGGCCGATGCGGGCCTCAATTTCCTTCTTCTTGCCGACGCCGTCGACGATCGTGGTGTTCTCCTTCTCGATCGTCACCTTCTTGGCGCGGCCGAGCATGTCGAGCGTCACGTTCTCGAGCTTGATGCCGAGGTCTTCGGAGATCACCTGGCCCTGGGTCAGGATGGCGATATCCTCGAGCATGGCCTTGCGGCGATCGCCGAAGCCCGGAGCCTTGACGGCGGCGATCTTCAGGCCACCGCGCAGCTTGTTGACGACGAGCGTGGCGAGAGCCTCGCCCTCGACGTCCTCGGCGATGATGAGGAGCGGCTTGCCCGACTGCACGACTGCCTCGAGCACGGGAAGGAGCGCCTGCAGGCCGGAGAGCTTCTTCTCGTGGATGAGGATGTAGGGGTCCTCAAGCTCAGCGCGCATCTTCTCGGCGTTGGTGACGAAGTAGGGCGACAGATAGCCGCGGTCGAACTGCATGCCCTCGACGACGTCGAGTTCGGTGCCGAGGCTCTTGGCCTCTTCGACCGTGATCACGCCCTCGTTGCCGACCTTGGCGACGGCCTCGGCCAGGAACTGGCCGATCTCTTCATCGCCATTGGCCGAGATGGTGCCGACCTGGGCGATCTCGTCGTTCGAGGTGACCTTCTTGGCGCGCTTCTTCAGATCCGCCACGACGGCTTCGACAGCCATATCGATGCCGCGCTTCAGATCCATCGGATTGACGCCGGCGGCAACCGCCTTGGCGCCTTCCTTGACGATCGACTGGGCGAGAACGGTCGCCGTCGTCGTGCCGTCGCCGGCGAGGTCATTGGTCTTGGAGGCGACTTCGCGCACCAACTGGGCGCCGAGGTTCTCGAACTTGTCCTCGAGCTCGATCTCCTTGGCGACGGTGACGCCGTCCTTGGTGATGCGCGGGGCGCCGAACGACTTCTCGATGACGACGTTGCGGCCCTTCGGGCCGAGGGTGACCTTCACCGCATTGGCGAGGATATCGACGCCGCGCAACAGCTTGTCGCGGGCTTCGGTTGAGAATTTCACGTCCTTGGCAGCCATTGGCTCTCTCCAGGGGTTATGACGAATGGAAGACTTGACGGGTGAAGCGAAAGGCCGATCAGGCGGCCTTCTTGGAAGAAGCGGAGACCTCGATCACGCCGAGGATGTCGCTTTCCTTCATGATCAGGAGGTCCTGACCGTCGATCTTCACCTCGGTGCCGGACCACTTGCCAAACAGAACGCGGTCGCCGACCTTGACGTCAAGAGCAACGAGCTTGCCCTGTTCGTCACGTGCACCGGGGCCGACAGCGACGATCTCGCCTTCCTGCGGCTTTTCCTTTGCGGTGTCGGGAATGATGATGCCGCCGGCAGTCTTCTGCTCGGCATCAATGCGCTTGACGACAACACGGTCATGGAGCGGACGGAATGCCATATATTTTCCTCCGATGGGGCAGCTTCGCTCGAATAGAACGCTGGCCCAGTTACCCCTATATGCAGGGTGGGTCGATGGAACGCGCTCACGCATCCGATCGGTCTAAAGGCGACCCGACCGGCGGGCGCGTCGATGAGTTAGGCGCGCGAGCGCTGATGCGCAAGAGGGGTGCCCGACTTTTTTGTCACTCGTCGTAAAGAGTGCTAACAACGCGCCCCGGCAGCGCGTCAGGACTGGGAGCCAAATCGATGCAGGGCGTTATGGGGAAGAGCTCGCGCTTCGCCGCATCGATGCGGCCCGTCCTCGGGCGCCGCGGTCCAGCCTCCGACTTGACCTGGCTGCTCGCCGGAGCCGTTTTCGCTCTTGTCGGAGCCGGGCAGCCGACTGAGGCGGGCGACGTCGCGCCGTCGATCTCGGCGCCCAGTACGATCGTCACCGCCAGCCCGGACGTCTCCGTCGGCAACCGGCCTGTCGCACGCCAGGGCGATCAGACATCGACCGGCGCCGCCATCGTCACGGGCTCGCCGAACGTCTTCATCAATGGCAAACCGGCAGTGACGTCGGGCGCCCCCACCAGCTGCAACGGCATCGTCGTCGGCACCTCGGCCAGTGTTTTCGTCAACGGCAAGCCGCTCGCAGGGCAGGGCGACCCGGTGACTGGCTGCCCTGCCAGGTGATCGGCGGCATCCGGTCGCTTGGCAGCCTCATTCGACGGGGCCGTCCCCGGCAGGCAGATTGTGGCTGTCCCAATCGCGCCGGGGAATCGCCGCGCCGACATGAAAGGCGAATGCGGTGACCTTCTGCAGATCCGGCGTCAATTCGCACTTGAATGCAAGCCGGTACCAACCGTTCCTGCTGTGCAGCGCTGCGCCGTCGGCAACGATCACCTGCCCGGACACCCCGGGTTCGCCCATGGCATAGGCGACGACCTGATCGGG
>JARLIT010000353.1 GCA_031291575.1 Ancalomicrobiaceae bacterium | reverse complement strand
GCAAGCCGGTCAAGCATTCAAGTCCGAAAGACGCGATCCGCAACAAGATGTGCTTCATCACCGAGGATCGTCAGAACTCCGGGCTCTTTCTGCCGAAGACGATCGCCGAGAATGTCGCCGTGGCGAACATGGTGAATACGCACCAATTCATCGAGCGGCCGGCCAACGACGTCGCGATCGGAGAAAAATTCGTCAAGCTGTTGAACATCAAGGCACCGAATGCACGCACCAAGGTCATCAACCTCTCGGGCGGCAACCAGCAGAAGGTGGTGCTGGGCAAGTGGTTCAATACCGGGGGCGAGATCTACATCTTCGACGAGCCGTCACACGGCATCGATGTCGGTTCCAAGCAGGAAATCTACAGGGTCATGGTCGAGCTGCTGAAGCAGAACAAGGCCATCCTCATGGTTTCTTCCGACATGCCGGAGGTGATCGCAATGAGCGACCGCGTGCTCGTCTTCCGGCGAGGAGAAATAGCAGGCGAGCTGACAGGTGAGCAGATTACAGAAGAAAACATCCTCACCCTTTCGATAGGAGATCAAAGAGCGTGAACACGCCAGAGCCCTCGAACACGACAGTGCCGGTCAAGGAGTCTCTCTTCAAGAGATACGAGAACCTGACCGTGCTTTCGATCTTTGCCAGTTTCGTCGTGATCGTCGTTGTCGTTCAGCTGATTACGACGGGCGCGTCACGATTCCCGACCTTCATCAGTCCGGTCAACATCGTCAACATTCTCCAGCAGGTGGCCGTGCCGGGGATCGTCGCAATCAGCATGACCATGGTGATGATCTCCGGCGGCATCGATCTCTCGGTCGGCATGCTGGCCTCACTGGTGTCGATCGTCGTCGCGATGGGCATCTCGCAGTGGCACCTCGGCGTGTGGCCGTCGATCCTCCTCGGCGTCGCGTCGGCCGTCGTGCTCGAGACCATCATGGGGTTCATCATTTCCCGAACCCGCATCGAACCGTTCATCATCACGCTCGGCGGCATGATCTCGTTCCAAGGCATCGCGTTGCTTCTGTGCAATTCGCGCGAAGTGGTGATGAAGGGCGAACTGGACTTCCTCACGACGAACCTGATCGAGGGGGCGAGGGACCCGATCACCGGTCTGATCCTCAGAGTCCCGCCTTACGTCCTGATCTTCTTCGGGATCGTCCTCGTCGGTGGCTTGCTGCTGACCTACACCAAGTACGGGCGGCGCATCTATGCGGTCGGCACGAACTCGCGCGCCGCATTTCTGGCCGGCATCGACGTCAGGAAGATGCGTCTTTCCGTCTACGTGATCCAGGGCCTCCTCGTCGGCGTCGGCGCGACCATGCTGCTCGCCCGCATCAATACCGGAATCATCACGCTCGGGCAGGGCTTGGAAATCGACACGATCGCCATGGTCGTCATCGGCGGCACGGCACTTTCGGGTGGCAAGGGCAACGTCGTGGGAACCCTGATCGGGGTGCTGTTCCTCGGATCGATCGCCAACGCCATGAACATGCTGCGGCTGCCGTCCGAGGTTCAGTTCCTGGCCAAAGGTCTCATCGTCATCATCGCGGTGTCGGCCGGAGACGTCTCCTCGCAAATCTCCGAATTCCGGGCGCTGAGACGCGAGCAGGCGAAGGCGCGCCATGCGGCGGCCACCGTCACGAAAGGGGGTCCGCAATAATAGGAAGCGTGCAGGCAAGTTACTGTATATTTCCGTGCAAGGTCTCGAGACGGAGCACGACAACGAACAAACACCGCTAGGGAGTGGCTCAAATGAAGAGATTGACATTCATCGCTATGACGCTGACGGCACTTGGCGCCTTGGCCTTCGCGGGCGGCGCCCCGGCGTTGGCCGCCCAAGGAAAGCAGAAAGTCATCGGTTACTACATGGACAACTCCGATGATTTCTATAAGGCGGGCTTCGAGGTATTCAAGACGCTGGCCCAACGCGAAGGCTGGACCGTCCTCGACGTCGTCGGACAAGGAACAGCGCCGGAGCAGATCGCCGCGGTCGAGAACTTCATCACCCAGGGTGTCGACGCGCTTCTCGTCGTGCAGAATTCGCCGGAGACGACGTCACGCACGCTGAAGCTGGCGAAGGAGGCCGGCATCCCCGAGTTCCATCTGACGCACAATCCGCCGAACGAGCCGGGTCTGGCCGGGTTTGCCGGCTACGACTGGGTCAGCATCGGCGTGCTCGCCGGCAAGTCCGCCATGGAGCACAACGTCAAGAAGGTGATCATGATCGAGGGTAAGCTCGGTCAGGGCACCGCATCCGGCCAGACTGACGGCTTCCTCAAGTCGTACAAGGACGCCGGCAAGGACATCGGCAACCTCGCCCAGAGCGTCGGCGTCAAGGGTGCCGGCGGCAAGGATCTGCAGGTCGTGTTCTGGGGCTCGGGCGGATGGTTCGCCGATCCCGCCAAGAAGGTCATGCAGGACGCGATCACCAGCCTTGGGCCGGACGGCTTCGACGGCGCCTATGTCGAGAACGACGAAATGATGGCCGGCGCCTTGCAGGCGATGCAGGAAGCCGGACTCGATCCGAGCAAGTATTGGCTCGGTGCCAGCAACGGTAAAGAAAAGGCATGGGCCTGGGCGCAGAAGGGCACCATCACGATGGACGTGAACGAGACCGCGACGCTGGAAGCGGACATCGCCCATCAGCAGATTAAGGCACTCTTCGAGGGCAAGCCGTATAAGAAGGCCGTCTTCGTCTCCGTCATTCCGTTCAGCCACGGCAATATCAACGTCGACAAGCTCGTCCCCTTCTTCCACGACGACTACATGAAGAAGCGCGATGCCAAGGCCTTCGTCTACGACATCAATGATCCGTCCTTCCGCCTGAATCCGGGTTATTGATCCGCGAACGAGCTGGAGGAGGCTGCCTCAGCCTCCTCCTCCCGGCGCAACAACCATCCGATGCTGCTGGGAACATGGCCGACCCGGCCGCCCATTGGCCGATCGCGCCCACCGGCGATCGAACGACATGCGCCGAACCGGAGAACATCGCGAGCTGATGCTACCTGGGGCCGCCTTCGGGCGGCCCGCCTTTTTCATGGCAGCCGGCTCCTGATGCCATTGCCTGCCGCAAACGGATCCGCCGCGGGACTCCGGCGCCGTCGGCCGGTTCAAGCGTCGAGGCAGGCCCGCAATTTCTCCGCCAACCGCCGGAACGTCTCCTTGCGGCTCGAGGCTTTGCGCCAGCCGAGCGCGATCTGGCGCGCCGGCGCATCCGCGACGAAGGGCACGACCGCCACGTCGAGCGCGGCAAGCAACCCCGTATCGATCGCCGTCTGTGGCACCAGCGTCACCCCGAGACCGCTCGCCACCATCTGAACCAGGGTCAACAGGCTGGTTCCGGCAAAGGCGTTGTCGCGCCGCCCCCCCTCGAAGGCGCAGGCCGCCAGCGCATGCTCGCGCATGCAGTGCCCGTCTTCCAGAAACAGCACCTCTTCGCCGACTAGGTCCGTTCCCGAAACGGCCTTCAAACGGGCAAGCCTGTGCCCTTTCGGCACGACGAGAGAGAACCGGTCCGAGGCGACGACGGCGAGTTCGATGTCGTCGGTGTGGAACGGCAAGGCCAGCAACACCGCATCGAGTTGGCCGTTGCCGAGGCGGGCAAGAAGCGGCGCGCTCTGCTCCTCACGCAGGTAGATCTTCAGATCTGGAAACGCTTGCCATAGCTCGGGCAGCAGACGCGGCAGCACGAACGGCCCGACGGTCGGAATGACCCCCAGGTGCAAGGGCCCCGACATCGGATCGTGCACAGCCATCGCCACATCGACGAGGTCCTCGGCGTCGCGCAAAACCGCCCGCGCCCGCTCGGCCACTTCCAGCCCCACCGGGGTCGGGACCACCGACCGGCGCGTGCGCTCGATCAGCGCCACACCGAGCACGTCCTCCAATTCCTGGATGGCCGCACTCAAGGTCGACTGGCTGACCAGGCAGAATTCTGCTGCTCTGCCGAAATGCAGGCGGTCGACGACCGCGACGAGAAATCGGAGCTGACGCAAGGTAGGAAGACTACGCATGTCACGGATTCTAATCGAAAAAACCGATCACGGAAATTTGGATTTTTCGCTTCCCTCTATTACCTAGCTTGCATAGGGTGCCGCCGTCGCTGTGCAGCGCAGCGAAATGCGCGGCGCAGCTCAACCCGTCAACTACGCGAGAAGACCCCATGTCGCTCATCAACACCGAGATCAAGCCGTTCAAGGCCAAAGCTTTCAAAGAAGGTAAGTTCATCGACGTGACCGAAGCGAGCCTCAAGGGCAAGTGGTCCGTGGTGTTCTTCTATCCGGCCGACTTCACCTTCGTCTGCCCGACGGAACTGGAAGACCTCGCCGATAACTACGCCGCGTTCAAGAAACTCGGCGTCGAGATCTACAGCGTCTCCACCGATACGCATTTCAGCCATAAGGCTTGGCACGACACCTCGCCGGCCATCAGCAAGATCAAGTACACGATGGTCGGCGACCCGACCGCCACCATCTCCCGCAACTTTGACGTGCTGATCGAAGAGGCCGGCCTCGCCGACCGCGGCACCTTCGTCGTCGATCCCGACGGCAAGATCCAGATCGTCGAGATCACCGCCGGCGGCATCGGCCGCGACGCGACTGAACTGCTCCGCAAGGTCAAGGCGGCCCAGTACGTCGCTTCCCACCCCGGCGAAGTCTGCCCGGCCAAGTGGCAGGAAGGCGAGAAGACCCTCGCACCGTCGCTCGATCTGGTCGGCAAGATCTGATCGACCGAACCCGTTTGCATCCCGGGCCCCAGGCGGCCCGGGATGTGTTTCCGTGTGTGAAAGCAAGGACCCGTCCGCCATGCTCGACGCCGGCATCCAGACCCAGATCAAAGCCTATTTCGACCGGATCACTCACCCGATCACGCTGCAAGCCTCGCTCGACGGCAGCGCCAAATCGCACGAGATGCGCGAACTGCTCGAGGAGATCGCCGGTCTTTCCGATCGCATCTCGCTCGATCTCGCCGGCAGCGCCGCGCGCCGGCCCTCATTCGCCATCCGGCGCGACGGCTCCGACATCGCCGTCACCTTCGCCGGACTGCCGATGGGCCATGAGTTCAATTCGCTCATCCTCGCTCTCCTGCAGGTCGGCGGCCATCCGTCGAAGGAAGCGGAGGAGACGATCGCTGCGGTGAAGGCGCTCGACGGCGACTTCACGTTTGAAACCTATTTCTCGCTCACCTGCCAGAACTGCCCCGACGTGGTGCAGGCGCTGAACCTGATGAGCGTCCTGAACCCCAGGATCCGCCACGTCGCCATCGATGGCGCGCTCTATCCGACCGAGGTCGAGGCGCGCCAGGTGCTGGCCGTGCCATCGGTGTTCCTCAACGGCGAGCCGTTCGCGCAAGGGCGCATGAACCTCGCCGACATCGTCGCGCGGCTCGACAAGGGCGCCGCTACCCGCGCCGCCGCAGCCTTGAAAGACAGGCAGCCCTTCGACGTGCTCGTCATCGGCGGCGGGCCGGCAGGCGCCACGGCAGCCATCTATGCAGCGCGCAAGGGCATCCGCACCGGCCTCGTCGCCGAGCGCTTCGGCGGTCAGGTGCTCGACACGCTGGCGATCGAGAACCTGGTTTCCGTGCCGCACACGGAAGGGCCCCAGCTCGCCGCCGCACTCGAGAGCAACGTCAGGGCCTATGACGTCGACATCATCGGCTCGCAGACGGTCGAGGCGCTGATCCCGGCCAAGACGCCCGGCGGCTTCACCGAGGTGCGGCTCGCCTCCGGCGCCAGCCTCAGGGCCCGCACCCTCGTCGTCGCCCCCGGCGCCCGCTGGCGCAAGATGAACGTCCCCGGCGAGGACCAGTATCTGGCCAAGGGCGTCGCCTACTGCCCGCACTGCGACGGACCGCTGTTCAAGGGCAAGCGCGTCGCGGTGATCGGCGGTGGCAACTCCGGTGCCGAAGCCGCCATCGATCTGGCCGGCATTGTCGCCCATGTGACGCTGATCGAGTTCGATCCGAAGCTCAGGGCCGACGCCGTGTTGCAGGCCAAGCTCAAGTCACTGAAAAACGTCGATATGATCACGTCGGCGCAGACCACCGAAGTGCATGGCGACGGCGCCCGCGTGACCGGCCTGACCTACATCGACCGCTCGAACGGGACAGCCAAGCGCCTGGACCTCGAGGGAATCTTCGTGCAGATCGGCCTTGTCCCCAGCACCGAATGGCTGAAGGGAACGCTGGCACTGACGGCACGTGGCGAGATCGAGATCGATGCGCGCGGTCAGACGTCGGTCGCGGGCATTTTCGCCGCCGGCGATGCCACGACCGTTCCCTATAAGCAGATCGTCGTCGCACTCGGCGAGGGCGCCAAGGCGGCGCTGTCGGCCTTCGATTATCTCATCCGCCAGCCGGAAGCCGTATCGGAGGCAGCCTGAGGCGCGCCCGACTTGACCCGATCGAACCCGATCGGGTCAGTCCGCTCACAAACGCCGAACTATCGCGCGGTTGTCCCCGGCCGAGCAACTCCAGTCGCGAGGGCAAGGGGATCCAGTCGGTTCAAAGAGTTGTCTCAATCCCCTTCCCTCGATTTGCGTCCTGCAAATCTCGCCGGGATGACAATCTTCGCTTCGGCCTACTCCAACGGCAAACAGCCCAACCGCGTCCCGGTCGGGCCATTTCCGTTTGAAGGCGAGACGCTGCTCAGGCGGACGGCTTACCCGGATCAGCCGCCGGATCGGCCAGCCCTGCGGCTGCATTGGCCGCCTCGGCGGCGCGACTGCTGGCGAGATGCCTTGCCAGCATGTCCTCGTATTCGATCAGCTTGCGCGCTTCCTTCATCGCCCGGTAGTAGTTTTCGCTGATAATCTGTTCGCTGATCTTGATGATGATCGGTGTCGAGCTCGGCGATGCCGCAATAATATCGCTGACGAACGCGAGATAGTTCTTGCGCAATTCGTCGATGTCGCCCCCCAGGAACATCAGCTGGACGGTCAGATAGATCCGCTTCGCCGGCGTAGTGGCCGTATCGAGCGTCATGATGTCCTTTTCGCGCAGGACTGGCGCGTGTCCTTCGACGAAGATGCGGATGCGCTGGTTGTCGTTGGTAACGATGGAGTCACCAATGATGACCTTTTCTCCCGGCTTCAACTCGAGGCTCAGAGCCATGCCGATCCCCTTCGCGTCGTTTGCGGGCGACCCGTCGCCACCCTGGTGCCGGCTCCCGGCGCCTTCAGACTGTGCCGCAGTCGCGGACCGAACAGCGCAGAATTTCCATTACTGCACCGACACTTAGACCTGGAACTAAGCCGCATGCCGAAGCATCGCGCGACCGGGCCTAAGCATCTGCCAACCATGGCAGTCATCACGGCAGTGCATCATGGAAGTCCTAACAAACCGTTAATATTTCCAGTTTGTTTACCATTTCGCTTGAGGCCTGAGCGGCAATTGGACCGAACCATTTAACCCGAGATTAAGATCCTGCTGCGATGGTTTGCGACGCTCCAAGGGATGGAGCTTTACGACCCAGGAGACTTCGCATGTCACAGATCGTCCTCTCGTCGGCAGTCCGCTCGAACCTGCTCGCACTGCAGAACACCGCGAGCCTGATCGCCACGACCCAGAACCGCCTCGCCACCGG
>JARLIT010000352.1 GCA_031291575.1 Ancalomicrobiaceae bacterium | reverse complement strand
CGCGGCGACGACACGCATCGGCCTGATCGGCACGGTCTCCTCGTCCTACAACGAACCCTACAACATCGCCCGCCGCTTCGCCTCCCTCGACCACGTCAGCCGCGGCCGTGCCGGCATCAATATCGTCACCACCGCCGACCCGGTCGCGGCCCGCAATTTCGGCGCTGATGCGCGCCCATCGCACGCCAGCCGCTACGAAAAGGGCGCGGAATTCGCCGAGGTGGTGGGCGCGCTGTGGGATTCCTGGGAAGACGACGCCATCGTCGCCGACAAGGCCGCCGGCCGTCTGGTGGACCCGAGCCGTGTCCACCCGATCAATCACCGCGGCACGCACTTCTCCGTGGCCGGCGCGCTCAACGTGCCGCGCCCACCGCAAGGCCGGTTGCCGGTCGTGCAGGCCGGCGGCTCGGACGAGGGACGCGACCTCGCCGCCCGCCACGCCGACGCGGTGTTTTCGGTCGGCCTGACGCTGGGCGATGCCGAGGACTACAGCCGGGACTTGCGCGCCCGCGCCGTCGCCTACGGCCGCCGCCCGGACGACATTCTGATCTTCCCCGGCCTCGTTACGGTGATCGGCTCGACCGAGGCCGAGGCCAAGCGGCGCGAGGAGGAGCTGTGGGATCTGGTGCCGTTTGAATACGGCCTCAGGCGCCTGGCCGGAACCCTCGGCGTGCCGCCGGAGAGCCTCGACCTCGATAAGCCGTTGCCCGACCTGGCGCTGCCGGTCGACGGCATCCAGACCTTCTTCAAGGGCGCCGTCGCCACTGCCCGCCGCGGCAACTTGACCGTACGCCAGTTGATCCGGGCCCAGGGCGGCGGCACCGGCCACCGCATCGTCGTCGGCACGCCTGACAGCATCGCCGACGGCATTGATGCGTGGTTTTCGACCGGCTTCGTCGACGGCTTCAACATCATGCCCGACGTGATCGCCTCCGGCTTCAACACCTTTGTCGAGGAGGTCGTGCCGCTTCTGCGCCGCAAGGGCATTTTCCGCGAGCGCTACGACGGCCGGACGTTGCGCGACCACCTCGGTCTTGCCCGTCCGCCGCGCAAAGCCGCGCCCGCAGAGACCGCCTTCGGCACGCCCGCCAATGTCACCGCGCTGCGCGGCTGATCCCAGACCTTCACGCCAAGCGAGGACATGCCAATGAACGCTCCTGTCGTTTCCGCCATCCCGGCGACGTTTCCGACCATTACCGCCGCCTCACTCGCCCGCCGTCTCGACGACGCTGCGGAACTCGCGCTCGTCGACGTGCGCGAAGAGGGTGTGCAGGCGACCGTCGGTCACATCCTCCACTCCGTGCCGCTGCCGCTCAGCCGGCTCGAGCTGCGGGCCGGCACATTGCTGAAGCGCCGCGGCGTGCCGATCGTCGTCACCGACGGCGGCCAGGGCGATCTGGCGCGGCGCGGTGCCGAAAAGCTGGTCGAGCTCGGCTTTACCGACGTGACGCTGTTGGAGCGCGGCGTCGCCGGCTGGGCCGCCGCCGGCCACGAGGTCTATACCGGCTCGGGCGCCTATTCGAAGGCCTTCGGCGAATTCGTCGAGCATGCGTACGGCACGCCGCATATCAGCGCCCTGGACTTGAAGCGCCAGCTCGATGCCAGCGACGACGTCGTGGTGCTCGACGGCCGTACCTTCGGCGAATTCGAGTCGTTCTCACTGCCCGGCGCGCACGCGGTGCCGAACGCCGAACTGCCGCTGCGAGCGCACGACCTGATCCCGTCGGACACCACGCTGGTGGTGGTCAACTGCGCCGGGCGCACCCGCTCGATCATTGGCGCCCAGGCGCTGGTCAACGCCGGCCTGCCCAACCGCGTCGTGGCTCTGGAAAACGGCACGATGGCCTGGCTCGAGCACGGCTGGAGCCTGGATCATGGCCGCAAGGAGCAATCCAAGTCGCCGAGCGCCGAAGCTCTGGCGAAGGCCGGCGCCTCGGTCGAGCGGCTGACCAACCGCTTCAACTTGAATTGGATTGACGAAGCAACGCTTGCCCGCTTCGAGGCCGAGGCCGACGTGCGCTCGCTTTACGTCTACGATGTGCGCACCAAGTCCGAGTTCGAGGCTGGGCATCTACCGCAGGCGCATTGGGCCGAGGGTGGCCAACTGGTGCAGGGCATCGATCGCTGGGTTGCGGCGCGCCATTCCCGCATCGTCGTCGTCGACGACGAGGTTGGCGCGCGCGCTGCCATTACCGCCAGCTGGTTGGTGCAGCTCGGCTGGGGCGAGGTGTTTGCACTCGCCGTCCGCCAGACCGGCGAAGGCCGTGTCACGGGTCCCGAGCGGGCGCCACTGATCCAGGCCTCGCCCACAGCCGAGACCATCACCCCCGATGCGCTGCAGGCCGAACTCGATGCCGGCGGGGTCACCGTCATCGACCTCGACACCAGTCTGGCTTATGCCGCCGGACATATCCCCGGGGCGACGTTCGCCATCCGCGCCCGCATCGACGTCGAGCGCGACGGACTGGCCGGTAAGTCAGTCGTTATGACCTCGTCGGACGGTGTCGCCGCCGCCTTCGCCGCGGCGGATTTCGCCAAGTCCGGCCTCTCCGTGCGCGTGCTGGATGGCGGCACCCATGCCTGGCAGCGGGCCGGCCTGCCGCTCGAGACGGGCGAAACCAGCGTGCTGCATGCGGCCGATGACGTCTGGCGCACGCCCTATCAGCAGAAGGGCGATCGTCTCGCCGCGTTCAGGACCTATCTCGATTGGGAGGTCGCGCTGCTCGCCCAGATCGGCCGCGATCCGACCGTGTCGTTCAAGGTGTTCCCATGAGCGGCGCGCCGACAGCGGCGGTTGGCCGGTCCAGCGCCGCCGCCCCTATCAGCGCGATCGATCGGCCGGTCCGCCTCGTCGATCCCGGCGCTACCGCAGCTGTCCGACACGGCGCGCAGCTGCCGCGTCTGGCGCGCGGCCTGTCGCGGGCCGGCGTGCCCGTGGCCTTGCTCGTCCTCTGGCAGACAGCGGCGGCCTACGGCGGCATCGACGAGACGGTGCTGCCGGCACCGCTGACCAT
>JARLIT010000351.1 GCA_031291575.1 Ancalomicrobiaceae bacterium | reverse complement strand
TTGGTGGCGAAGCTGACGCGGACATGGCAGTTGTCGAGGATGGAATTGTTGGCGCCATAAGCCTTCTCGATCTGATTGAGTGATTGGGCGATCAGGAAGGTTTTCAGGCCATAGCCCGCCATGAAGGCCAGCGCCGACTCAAAGAAGTCGAGCCGACCGAGCGCAGGGAATTCATCCAGCATCATCAACACGCGATGGCGACGATCTTTCGCGTGGAGATCCTCGGTGAGGCGTCGGCCAATCTGGTTCAGCACCAAGCGGATCAGCGGCTTGGTGCGAGAGATGTCGGAGGGCGGGACGACCAGATAGAGCGTCGCCGGGCGATCTTCAGCGATCAGATCGGCGATGCGCCAGTCGCAGCGGCGCGTGACTTCAGCCACGACCGGGTCACGGTAGAGTCCGAGGAATGACATCGCAGTCGACAGGACGCCGGAGCGCTCATTGTCGGATTTGTTGAGGAGTTCACGCGCCGTCGAGGCGACTACCGGATGCGGGCCGGCATCGCCCAGATGCGGCGTTGCCATCATCGCCGTCAGCGTGGTTTCGATCGGACGTTTCGGATCTGAGAGGAACGCGGCGACGCCAGCCAGTGTCTTGTCGGCTTCGGCGTAGAGGACGTGCAGGATCGCCCCGACCAGAAGCGAGTGGCTGGTCTTCTCCCAATGGTTACGCTTGTCGAGCGAACCTTCCGGGTCAACCAGGACGTCGGCGACATTCTGCACATCTCGCACTTCCCATTGGCCGCGGCGGACCTCCAGCAACGGATTGTAGGCAGCGGATTTCGAATTGGTCGGATCGAACAACAGCACGCGGCCGTGGCGGGCACGGAAGCCGGCGGTCAGCTGCCAGTTCTCGCCCTTGATATCGTGGACGATGGCCGAACCGCCCCAAGTCAGCAGGGTCGGCACGACGAGACCGACACCTTTGCCGGAACGGGTGGGGGCAAAGCACAACACATGCTCCGGCCCGTCGTGGCGGAGATAGGCAGCGCCCAGCTTGCCAAGGACGACACCGTCGGCACCGAGCAACCCGGCGAATTTGATCTCTTGTGGCTCGGCCCAGCGCGCCGAGCCGTAAGTCTCGACTTGTCTGGCCTCGCGTGCGCGCCAGACCGACATGGCAATGGCGACCGCGATCGAGATGAAGCCACCCGATGCCGCAATGAAAGCGCCCTCGTTGAATATGTCCGGCGCATAGGCGTCAAACGAGAACCACCACCAGAAGAAAGCCGGCGGCGGATAGAACGGCCAACCCGCCAGTTGGAACCATGGGCTTCCGAGCTGCGGCTGAAAGCCAAGCTGCCAGGCGGTCCACTCAGTCGCGCCCCAGGTCGTGACGAGCACGATCAGCAAGACGACGGCAATCTGGCCCCACAGAATCTTGGTTGCGGACATGGCCGTTCCTACCGATGGCTGGCTCCGAAGCCCACAGGAGGGAGGGAGGACCAAAGCCAGGCAAGAGGGTCTGGCGTGCTGTAGAAAGATCGCGTGCCTGAGCGCAGAAGGACTTGCGCGATGCGAATGGCGTGACCTGTATGTATGTGACGACGACGGCACTACGCCGACCCCAATGTGCGTCGTTACGGCAGAACGGACCCATCCCACCTTGTCAGATGCAGCCAAAATCCATGTGTTACGGAACACACGGATTGGAGACCTGTCATGTCCACTGTCGTCACCGCGACCGATGTGCAGCAGCATTTTCGGAGATATCACGATCTCGCGCTGGCCGAGCCTGTGCGGGTGACCAAATATGGCAGAGAGACGGTCTACATCGTCTCGGCCAAGACCTACCACGACTTGAAGCAGGCGCAGCGCGAGGCGATTGCCTCGGCGGATCTGAGCGAGGCTGAACTGGCGCTGATCGAGGCCGCGGAAATCCCCGAGGAGCGCCGCTATCATCTCGATCCGCAGGATGAGACATGACGCTGCCTGCGCCCGCACCGGCACTAGTGATCAGCTATTCCTATCTCTGGCGCGAACAGCATCAGGCCGTCTCAATGTCGGTCTGCGGGAAATCATCGCCTTTGTAGAGCAGCGGCACGCGTGCATGGCGTGCGCAGGCATAGGCAAAGCAATCCCCGAAATTCAGCGCGGCCGGATGCCGCCCTTTGCCGAAACGGGCGAAGGCATCGAGTGCGATCGACCGTGCCTCGGCGGGCACGGGGTGCACAGCGATATTGGTGAGCGTCAGAAACTCCTCGACGGCGACCTCTGCATCCCTGACCTCCAGGCCGAGGACGCGCGCAACGGCGAGGACCGTTTCCCAAACGGCGAGTGGCGACGTCGTGCGGCGCGAAGAGTTCTGCAAGCGGACGAGAAGTTCGCGCGCGTCTTGCTCATTGGTGAGCATCGCGGTGAGGGCGGAAGCATCGACGAACATCAGGGTTCGCCGTAAAGACTGTCGATGAAGGCTTTGTCGGCGGGCTTGCCGACTGCCGGTTTGCCGCGCGCCTGAAGCGCTCGCGTGAAAGCAACTCCCTTGTCGACGAGGCTCGGGACGCCTTCCTCTCGTTCCAACTCATGCCGCAGCGCCTGGCGCACGACTTCGGTCTTGCTCAACTTCCGGAGCGTGGCCAGCCGTTCGGCCAGCCGATCGACTTCCTGATCCTTGACATAGAGCGGCATCACCATATCCCTCGTGGTATATAGAAATATTATCGCAAATATATCCTCCTGTCACGCTGAATGGCGGGCTCACAACCCCAACCCGCGCTTTCGCCCCAGGCTCCATTCGATGCCGCCACCGTCCCTGGCAATGCCGGCCACATGTTGACCGAGCTTTTGCTCAAGCGCCGGAACCCAGGGCACCAGCTGGAACCCCAAGCCATTGTCGAGCATGGCGAAGCGACCGGACGAGAGTGTCAGGCGCTGACGATAGGTGCCTGCGACATGCTCACCAGCGGCGGCCTTCACATGCGGCAAGCCGATCTCGGCCGATAGCTTGTCGCCGACCGCTCCCAGTTCGCGACGGCGCAGAGTGTCGAGCAATCCGTTTGCCAGGATGATGCGCTGGCCCTGACGACGGGCGAGACCCGCCTCGGCCAAATGCTCCGCGCGGGCCGTCATGGCGTCTCGGACTTCGGCGCCGAAGCCGCCCATGGCCAGCGGCATCGTCTCGCGTTCGACGAGACGGTGGTCGAGCCAGGTGGCGCCGGGCGCCGTGACCTGGGCTCGGAGGTCAAAATCGGAACGTGTGGCGAGCAGCAAGGTCGGGCGCGGATCGTTCTTTTCGCCGAAACGTCGGACCTCGACGATGCCGCCGATCGGCGGAGCCTGTTCGAACGCCTCGACACCCCGAAACCGCACGTGATGGGCGCGCCCATCGGTGCCGTCGATCACGGCATAGGCTTCGCCGGTCAGTTCGTCGTGCAGTCCCTTGTCGACGAGCCGGCCGATGATCGGCGAACTGGCTGAAGTGCCATCGATCGCGTAGTCGGCGACGCCGCGCTCCTCACCACGGGTCGTGAACGCCCTGTGCATGGTCTTGATGATGTCGCCACGAGCCCCAAGATCGCGCAAGTACCGCTCGGCCTCCAGACCGACCATCCATTCGCCTGGAGCGACTGATGTGGCGAGCCCCATCTTCTCCAGGTGCTGCAGCCGGCCGACCATCAGCCGGCGGATCTCGGGATCAGCGCCTCGAGCGACATCCGGCCGCAGATCGATCAGGCCGGTCTCGTCTGAAGTCATGCGGATCTCGACGTCGAGCCGGGTCCAGCGCTCGGCGGTGATCTCTTTGGTCAGAGCATTGCGGATGTCGTGTTCGGGCCGGGGGCCGAGTTCGA
>JARLIT010000350.1 GCA_031291575.1 Ancalomicrobiaceae bacterium | reverse complement strand
CGGCATGGATCGTCGGCCCGCCGAGGACGCGCGCCGCCGCTTCCGCCGAGGGAAGGCCGCTACGGCACGAAGCCTTCGAAAATGATCTGGTCGGCGTAGGTCGAGGCGCGCAGGCGATCCTGCGGCGTCCTGACCGTCCAGGTCATCGTCGGCCGGTTGAAGAAGGTCCTGAGCACGGCCGGGCCGGGGGCCGGCAGGTCCTTGATGCAATAGGAGACGAAATCCGGCTGGGTGCGATAGGCGTGGAGGAGGTGGCGGCGGACGAAGCGGTCGCGTGCGGTCATGTGGCCGTAGTAACGGGGGTCGGTGGTCTTGTCGGCGATGATGCCGCGCGGCAGTTGGGGTGCCAGCTGCTTCACCGCGACCAGGACGTCCGGATCGAAGGACTTCAAAGCTACCGGTCCGGAATAGGCGGCGACAACTTCCACCGTGCGCTGCACGAGGTGATGGTGCGGACGGATCGGATCGTCATTCTTGATTTCGATGATGATCGGCACGCGTCCGCCGATGCGCTGCAGCACCTCCCACAGCGTCGGGATGGTGTCGGCAGTCGATCCCAGCCGGTGAGATTGCAGCTCGGCAACGGTCAGGTCGTCGATGGCGAGTGCGGCGCCACACAGCCGGGCGAGAGTGCCATCGTGGAACACCATGGCCTCGCCTTCGCGCGATAGCTGCACATCCACTTCGATGGAAAAGCCGCGGTCGGCGGCAGCGCCGATCGCCGACAGCGAATTCTCCGCCCGGCCGGCGGTCGCATCGTGCAGACCGCGGTGGGCAATGGGGCGGGCAATCAACCAGTCGGGCGTGTTGGCCATGGCGGCACCTGTTTTGGCAACCTTATGAGCCGAATTCAGGCGATTTCGAAAATGCCTTCGACTTCAACGGCGACGCCGAAGGGAAGCGAGGCGACGCCGACGGCGGAGCGGGCGTGGCGGCCCTTGTCGCCGAAAACGGCGACCATCAGGTCGGAGGCGCCGTTCACCACCTTCGGCTGGTCGCCGAAAGCGAGGGTGGAATTGACGAAGCCGGTCAGCTTGACGACGCGCACCACGCGGTCGAGGTCGCCGACGGCGGCCTTCACCTGGGCGATCAGGTTGATGGCGGAGAGCCGCGCCGCTCTGGCGCCGGTCTCGATGTCGACCGTATCGCCGAGCTTGCCGTCGATGCTTTCCTCGCCCAAGCGCGACACTTGGCCCGAGACATACAGGATGTTGCCGGACAGGACCGAGGGCACGTAGTTGGCAACCGGCTTGGCCGGGGTCGGCAGCGTGATGCCGAGTTCGGCGAGGCGGGTTTCGACTGAGCTCATCGGGCTCCTCCTTGGCGTGGTGTCTGCGGCCTGTCTGGCGGCCCGCCGGGCAGTTCGCCGCCATCGATCAAACGAGGCCTGTCATGACCGAAAACCCTCGAAAGGGCAACCCGCAAAGGCGGCGGGCACCCATTTGCCGGCCGATGATTGTGAAGGTGCCGCGCCGGACGGCGTTGACGTTTGCCGGCCGTTGGTAAAATGTTCGCACCCGGTTCGGCTAGGTTCAGGTCGGCGGATCACGCCACCGACGCCGACCAGTCAGGGACGTCCTTCATGCTCGCAATCGCCCGCCGCCGCACGTTCGGCTTCCTGTTGCTCGGCGCGACGGCGCTCTGCGGCCTCTCCGCGGTCGTGGCAATGCCTGCCGCCGGTGCAGCGGCCAGCGACACGATGAAGGGGCTGTTCGCCCACCGCGGCATCTACGAACTGAAGCTCGTGGCGCAGAAGGGCATCTCGGACATCTCCGACGCCGAAGGCAAGCTCGTCTACGAGTTCACCGGATCGGTGTGCGAAGGCTTTTCGACGCAGTTCCGCTTCGTCACCCGCCTGACCTCGACTGAGGGGCAGGTGAAACTGTCGGACATGCGCACCTCGTCGTATGAGGACGCGGCGGGCGATACCTTCGATTTCGTCAATCAGACCTACACGTCCTCGGTCCTCACCGAGGACGACAAGGGATCGGCGGCGCGCGACAACGACGGCGTCGCCGTCACCGTGTCGAAGCCGGCGGCGGCCAAGCTCAGGCTCCCGGGCGAGGCCTTGTTCCCGACGCAGCATCTGGCGCATCTGGTCGAAGCGGCCAAGGCCGGCAAGACGGTCACCGAGATCGTGCTCTACGACGGCACCGATGCGGGAGCGAAAGTCTATCGAACGACGTCGGTGATCGGAAAGGAGCTGCCGCTTGACGAGGATCTCGCCGAGGAGAAGGCAGCCGACGTGCCGGCACTCGCCAAGATCCGTCGCTGGCCGGTGACGATCTCCTATTTCAATTACCCGAAGACCGGCGAGCAGGCTGGGGCGACGCCGGACTATTCGCTCACCTTCGTGCTTTATGAAAATGGCGTCAGCCGGTCGATGAAGCTCGACTACGGCGACTTCGTACTGTCGGGAAAGCTGGTCGACTTCAAGCCGATCGAGCAGAAACCGTGCCCGTAAGGGTGCGCTACCTGTCCCGCCGCGGCTTGGCGCCTGAGGCGAACAGCATGCCGACATTGACGGCATCAGTGCCGAATTTTTCCCGCAACCGGTCCATCGCCACTTCGGCCTTGGCGCGCTTCACGGCGCCTTCGTCGACGAGGTCCGGCGGATCGCAGACGTCGCCCTCGACGAGATCAGAGACGCCGATGCCGATCAGGCGATAGCGGCGGCCGTCGATCTCCTTCTGCAACAGCTCGTGCCCGGCGCGAAAGATTCGGTCGGCGAGCCGGGTCGGGTCGGCGAGGCGCCGGTTGCGGGTGATCGACTTGAAGTCGGGCGTCTTCAGTTTCAACACGACGGTATGACCGCCGAGGCCGGCGGCCTTCAGTCGCCGCGAGACTTTTTCGGAAAGCGCGCGCAAGGAGCGGTCCAGCCGGACGGGATCCTCGACGTCGTCGAAGAAGGTGATCTCGGCCGAAACACTCTTCGTCTCGTGTTCGGGCGAGACGCGGCGGCGGTCCTCGCCGCGCGACAGCCGGGCGAGCCGTTGGCCCATCGCGCCGTAACGGCGGATAAGGTCGGTCTCGTCCATCGTCTGCAATTGGCCGATCCTGACGATGCCGTCGCGGGCGAGGTGGGCTTGCAGGGCCTTGCCGACCCCCCAGATGAGCCCGACCGATTTGTCGGCCAGGAAGGTCGTCGCCTCGCGTGCGCCGATGACGGCATAGCCGCGCGGTTTGTCGAGGTCGGAGGCGATCTTGGCGAGATACTTGTTGGCGGCAAGCCCGACCGACACGGTGATACCGAGTTCGCGCTCGATGCGGATGGCGAGGCCGGCCAGCGTCACCGCCGGAATGGAGCGATGCAGCATCGCCGTGCCGGACAGGTCGAGGAACGCCTCGTCGATGGAAATGGGTTCGACAAGCGGCGTCAGTTCCAGCATCAGCCGACGCACCTGCCGGCCGACGCGGGCGTATTTCGCCATGTCGGGCGAGATGACGACGGCGTCCGGGCAGAGTTCCAGCGCCTTGAACATCGGCATGGCCGAACGAACGCCATAAATCCGGGCGACGTAGCAGGCGGTCGAGACGACGCCGCGCCGGCTCGTGCCGCCGACGATGACCGGCTTGTCGCGCAGCGAGGGATCGTCGCGCTTCTCGACCGAGGCGTAGAAGGCGTCGCAGTCGATGTGGGAGATGGACAGCTCGTTCAGCTCGGCGTGGGTGACAATACGCGGGCTGCCGCAATTGGGGCAACGGTTCGGCGTCGGTCGGAGTTCGCCCACGCCCTCGGACGGCGCGGGGACCGTCCACAAACAGTCGCGGCAGAAGGCTGCCAGCCGTGCAACGCCGGCGTCCATCGGTCCAGTCGCCTCCGTTTCGCCTTGTTCTCGCCTTGGCCGGCGTTCGCGATTTTTACCATGAAGCTGGGCCGAATCCCAAGTGCGGGGCGGCGGCGGTTGGGCGGCTCCTGGGTAAAACCTTCAAACGGATCGGAGCGCTTAAAGTTTTATCAACGTTACGGCGGCTTAATGGTGAACGTCGACGAGTGAGTTCGCCAAGAGTTGTGTGATGCGTATGCAAATCTCCAAAATGCGGTCCCGGAATCTGGCGCAGGCCGCTTTCGTCGTGCTCGCGGGGGCGTCCGTTGCAGCATGCAGCTCGGATGCAGGCCGGTTCGGTGAGGGGGGCTTCTACAGGCCGGCCACGCCCAACCAGCAGGCCATGCTGAGTGGGCCGCAGTATGCCCAGCCCCAATATAGTCGCGCGCCTGACCAGACCGGCTCGATCCCGCCCGGTTACGTCACGTCGCAACCGCTGCCGCCGCCGCAGTCCTACAGCCAGCCGGGCTACACCCAGCCGCAGGCTCAGATGCAGCCGCTGCCGCCGCCGATCTACAGTCAGCAGCCGACGGCTCCGGTCTATCCGCAGCAGACCTATGCGCCGCCGCCGGTGCAGCAGACCTATCATCCACCGGTCTACAGCCAGGCGCCGGCCTATCCGCAGCAGCAGGCGGTGCTGAAGCCGGCTCCCGTGGTCACCACCGGACCGCGCGTTGCTTCACTGACGCCACCGCCGCCGCCCGCTATCACCGGGCCGCGCAAAGCCAATACGCCGCTCGTCACCGGTTCGACCACCGCGCCGGCGCCAGTTGCCAACGTTCCGCAGGCTCCTGCGCCCGGTTGGTCTACAACGGGCGGCACCTATGTCGCCCTGAAACAGGGCGAGACGATCTCCAGCCTGTCGCAGCGGTACGGCGTGCCGGTGAAGGCGATCATGAGCGCCAACAATTTCGCCGATGCCACCCGCGTGCAGCCAGGACAGCAGGTGCTGATCCCGACCTATGTCTATGGCAACGTTACGCAGCCGGCACAGCAGATGCCGCCGGCGGTGCTGCCGACCCGCACCAGCAACGTCATGCAGCCGCCGCCCGCGGTTGCCCCGGCGCCTTCGCTCCTCAAGGGCGGCGAACACGTCGTCCGCAAGGGCGAGACCATCGAGTTGATTGCCCGCACCTACGGCATCCCGGTCAGTAAACTGAGGGCGGCCAACCACATGGCGGCCAACTCGGCGATCCGTCCCGGTCAGAAGCTGTCGATTCCGCTGATCGGCGGCCAGCACGTCGCCCAGACACCGGTGCCCGTCGCTCCCGCGACCCCGGTGGTGCCGCTGAAGACGGCGGCCGCCACTCCGGCCCCTGCGACGCTCGGCGTGGTGCCGGCCAATCCGGCACAGCCGGCCGAGACAAAGGTTGCGTCCGTGCAGCCCGACGCGGCAACCCTCAAGCCGTCGGCGGCGCTCGCCGTCGAGCCGAAGATGCAGCCCGAATCACCGAGGAGCGAGGCGAAGACCGCCGCCGCTCCCTCCTTCCGCTGGCCTGTGCGCGGTCGCGTCATCGCCGATTTCGGCACCAAGCCCGGCGGCGATCGCAACGACGGCATCAATCTGGCGGTGCCGGAGGGGACTTCGGTGAAGTCGGCGGAGGATGGCGAGGTCGTCTACGCCGGTAACGAACTCAAAGGCTACGGCAACGTCGTGCTGGTCAAGCATGCAGACGGTTGGGTCACAGTCTACGCCCATGCGTCCGACCTTCTCGTCAACAAGGGTGATCACGTGACGCGCGGCCAGATCATCGCGCGGGCCGGGGCCACCGGTAACGTCACCCAACCACAGCTGCACTTCGAGCTGAGGAAGGGCCAGAAGCCGATCGACCCGAAGTCGTTCCTGACCAATTGAGCCGCGGGCCCTTGCCTCGGCAGCGCAATTCCGCCGAACCCGGTCCCTGTTCCGGTAAGGCGGCGAGTGAAGGCGGCGGCGAGTCCCAAGAAAGGCTCGGCCGCCGTCGCTTTTCTCGGAGCCGAACGGGCTCGGGCCAGTCCGCAATGGCGCGCCGATCCGATCAACCTCGGACGAATAAATATGAATTTGCCTCTGTTATTGCGGACCCGTGTTCAGGGCTCGTTTACCGAATGACAGCACACTCGGACCGGTCCCCCGCGCGCGGTCGACGGTCGTGAAGAAATCCTCATTCGCCTTTGTCGGTTCCATCGTCTTTGCGATCCTGCTTGCCCTGGCTCCGCTCCTGCTCGGCAAGGTGATTCTGCACGCCTACGCGCTGAAGACCGGCACCACCGAGCTGGAGGCCGTCGCCAGCCGTTATCTCATGCGCGCCGAGCGAGTGCTGTCCGAGGCCGTCGGGCTGCTGCGCGATGTCGACCGCTCGCAGATCCACAACTGCTCCGGTCTGGATCAGGTTCGACTGTCGGAGATGATCGCCAGATCGACCTTCGTCAGGCGTATCGGCTTCGTCGACGACAACGGCTTCCCGCAATGTCTGGTGCCGACTTCGGCGGTGCATCGTGGCGCCATGATGGTCGATGCGGCCGATACGACACGCCAGGTCACGCTCGCGGTTTCCGACAAGGACAGTGCCCCCGATCTGCCTGAGGGGACCGTCTTCGTTGGCTGGAAGAGCGTATCGGGGGCGCGACTCATCGCGGAGGTCTCGGTCGGCGCGCTCGATATCGATGCGGGACCCGAATATTTCCGCGACCGGCGCTATGTAGAAGTCCTCGTCGGCGGTGGCTACCGCTGGTTCTCGGCGGGGCGGCAGAGCGACCTGTCCGCCGCCGACCCGAATGCGATCACGGCCAAGGCGCGCTCGGAGGTCTTTCCGGTCGAGGTGCGGGCCCGGGTCGATGCCGAGAGCGCCTACACCAACGTGCGCACGCTCGATCTGACGCTGGCGGTGTCGTGTACGGCGCTTGCCTGTCTCTTCGTCGGTGTCGCCATCTGGATCAACTGGCGTCCCGACCAGGCGACCCACGATGAATTCGTCATGGGGCTTATCCGCAACGAGTTCGTTCCCTACTACCAGCCGGTCATGAACATCGATACCGGCCAGATCGAGGGCTGCGAGCTGCTCGTCCGGTGGGTCAAATCGGATGGCACGGTCGTCTCGCCGGGTGCCTTCATGCAATACGCCGAGACATCTGGCCACGTGTTCGAGATGACGCGGGCGGTGATGCGGCAGTCGGTGAAGGATCTCGGTGGTCTCTATGCCAACCGGCTCAATCTGAAACTGTCGATCAACCTGTTCGCTGGCCATTTCAACGACCGCAAGGTGATCGACGACATCGAGGGGATCTTCGGCGGCGGCCCGATCGCCTACGAGCAGCTGGTGTTCGAAGTGACGGAGCGCTATCCGCTCAGCGACATCGAGCGGGCGCGCAAGATCATCGCCGAGATGCATTCGCTCGGCTGCCGGGTGGCGCTGGACGACACCGGCACCGGCCATGGCGGACTTGCCTACCTGCAACAGCTCGGCATCGACATCGTCAAGATCGACAAGATGTTCATCGATGCCATGGGGTCCGATCTCGGCGCCTCGACGATCATCGACGTGCTGGTCGAATTGGCCAATTCGCTCGGTATGGGGGTCGTGGCCGAGGGTGTCGAACGCGAGGAACAGATCCAGCGGTTGCGCGACAAGGGGATTACCTCGGCGCAGGGCTACATCTTCGCGCCACCCCTGCCGGCGAATCTGTTCGTCGAATTGGCCGGCGCGCTGGTGTCCGACGGACCGATCCCGTTCGATCCGCTTGCCGACGCCGCCTGAGGCCGCGACGGTATCGGCCCTGCCTGTCTACGGTTGCGGGATGCTGTGTTCGGCAATCGCTGGAGACCGTGCGGCGACAGGCCAATACGTGCTAACATCACCCCAATCGTTCCTGCATTGAGTGCGACGGCGTGTTTCGTCGGGTGAGCGGTCGGCGGTTTGGCTGGCGGTGGTGACGCCGACGGTTCAGGCCGGGTTCAGACGGGTTGGCGCAGTTTGCCGCGCAGTTGCCCCAATCCGGTCGGGGCGCAGCCTTGGGAAGACCCCGAGCCGAGCCACGGGCATTGACGGCGAGGTGGGCACTGCAGTCGTTCGGCGAGGCGCGTTTCGGGTCGACGACGGTCATTGTTATGGAGGCTTTGATGCATTCGATGAAGTTATTGTCGGGAACCGTTTTGAGCGCGTTGATGCTGGCGGGCGCAGCGGTGCCGTCGCGGGCGGCGACGCTCGAAGACGACAAGACCGGCAGCTGGACGCTCAATGCCTATAGCGACGACAGGACCGGCGCTTTCCAGAGCTGCACCATGACGGCGCCAGCCGATCATGACGTGTCGCTGGTGTTCACGCTGACCGGCAACCTCACCTGGACGATGTGGCTCTACAAGCTGAACTGGGCCTGGGGGTCCGACAAGGAGTTCATTGCCACGGTCAATATCGACCAGGGTCGCAAGGCAGGGCTGGCATTCGATGCCAATGTCGACGGTGCCACACTGATCGCCTTGAGGGGCACAGATTTCCAGAAGCTGTTCCTGGCGATGCGCAATGGCCGGCACCTGCATGCGACGCTGCCGCACAAGTTGCGGTTTGCGTTTCCGATCTCCGGGACGCGTGAAGCCGTCAACTGGGTGACCGACTGCGCCAGCCGCCATCAGGACCAGGCCTCGGCGCCGCGGCCGACCAAGCCTTCCGTGGACGATGACAGCGTCAATACGCGTCCGACCAAGCCAACCCCGGCGCCGACGAAGCCTGACGATGGCACGCTGATCAACGCCCAGAACCAGACTTCGCCCAACTCGGCGACGCAGCCGAGCAGTCAGACGCAACAGGTCGCCAACGCGACGCCGCCCAACCCGGCCACGCAGCCGAACGCACCGACCCCGCCGGCCAATCCGACGACCACCGTCGATGCGACGGCGACGACGCCGAACGATACACCGGCCAATACCCGTGGAACTGATGCCCGCATGACGGCGATGAGTTTCCTGTCGCGCTTGATGGCAGAGGCCAACCGCAACGACTTCAAGGTGCTGGAGTCGAAGGACGTGCCGGCGCGCGTGAAGAAGGCCGATCTGGTGTTTTCGATCAACGGTCTGACCGGCACAGTGCTGGTCACTGATTTTGCCACGGCGAAGGCCGCCTCGAACGAACTTCTGGCGATGGACAACATCGCCTGCACCGGTTCGTCCACTTCGGGCACCGATCCTGACAAGGACGGGCGGGTCGACGTGTCGCACGCCTTCGCTGCCTGCGAAGTTGGCGGCAAGACCTCGATGGCGCGCTACACCGCGCTGTCGCGCAAGGATGGCGGCTATTTCGTCGTCGGCGTCATCGACGACGGTTCGGGGCAGGCGCCGACGACCTTCCAGGAGCTGGATTCAGCGCTGTTCTCGGCGGCCATGAAGCTGTCGGGCAAGTTCTGACAGGCGCGATCGTCCGATTGTCTCTGCTGCAGGGCGCTCCCGTCGGGGCGCCCTTTTGGCATTCGCGAGGCCGGCCGAGTTGCTGCGGCTGAAGGCCGCGCTCGGGTTATGCCGCTGCAAGCGTCGCGGTGTCCTGGTGGAGCCAGCCAGCGCAGGGCGGCGGCTGTGCTCAACACGCGCGCAGCTGAAGTGCCGGACAGTGATACGTAGGATCGACGAGGCGGGTGCAGCGGCGAGCCGCCCGCCGATCGCCGATGCGATCTCTAACAATCTGATTTTGATGGGGATTCGTCGCCGTCTCGGACGGCGGCCGCTGCCCGTTCCGGGTCGTGGCGGCAAATTAGCCTATACGCAGAAAAAGACGTCGACAGCCTCAGATACAGGCGTGACGCGGAAAAAGGCAAAGGCTAGATTGGCTGCCCATGCGGCCCTGTTCCCGCCTCCAGTCTGCCGGGCTCATCGGGGGGGTAGCCGCGTTCGAGGAGAGGATCATTCCATGGTGAACTTGAAGACCCTATTCGCCGCCGCCATGACCGTCGGTCTGGCGATCGGTGTTTCCGGCGCGTCGGCCGCGGACAAGGTGAAGGTCGCCTTCGTCTACGTCGGCCCCGTCGGCGACTTCGGCTACTCTTATCAGCACGATCTGGGCCGCAAGGCGCTGCAAGAGGCGCTCGGCGACAAGGTTGAAACGACGTTCGTCGAGAACGTTCCGGAAGGCCCGGATGCCGAACGCGCTATCGAGCGCCTGGCTCGCGACGGCAACAAACTGATCTTCACCACCTCCTTCGGCTTCATGGACGCCACCGTGAAAGTGGCCAAGAAGTTCCCCGACGTGAAGTTCGAGCATGCCACCGGCTACAAGCGTGCCGACAACCTCGCCACCTATTCCGCCCGTTTCTACGAGGGTCGCTACGTCATCGGCCAGATCGCCGGCAAGATGACGAAGAGCAACACGATCGGCTACATCGTCTCCTTCCCGATCCCGGAAGTGGTGTCCGGCATCAACGCCTTCGTGCTGGGCGCGCAGTCGGTGAACCCCAACATCAAGGTCAAGATCGTTTGGGTGAACTCCTGGTATGACCCGGGCAAGGAAGCCGATGCGGCCAAGGTGCTGATCAGCCAGGGCGCCGACATCCTCACCCAGCACACGGATTCGACCGCCGGCCTGCAGGTTGCCGAAGAGAAGGGCATCCTCGGCTTCGGCCAGTCGTCCGACATGGCGAAGTTCGCCCCGAAGGCGCAGATCACCGCCATCACCGACAACTGGGGCCCGTATTACATCGCCCGCACCAAGCTGCTGCTCGACGGCAAGTGGACCTCGACCGACACCTGGGACGGCATTGCCGCCGGCATGGTTTATCTGCCCGAGATCAAGAACGTACCGGCCGACGTCAAGGCCATGGCCGAGGCCACGATCGCCAAGATCAAGGACGGCTCGCTGAAGCCGTTCGGCGGCGCCATCACCAAGCAGGACGGCACCACGGTCAAGGATCTGGACGACGGCGCCATCCTCGGCATGAACTGGTACGTCAAGGGCATCGACGACAAGCTGCCGCAGTAAGGCGGGCGAACAGTCGATCGAATTGAGCGCGGGGCGTCTCCTGACCGGGGGCGCCCCGCATCGTATTCCGCTGCGATGCGCTGAAAGTGGCCGAGAGATCGCTGGTGGACGCGGCCCGTCGGCGCATCGGCCGATGCCTACCGCCTCACCCGCCGAGCCAGCATGGCGCCGAAGGCTTCCCGGATCGCCGCCACATGCGGCACTTTGTACGGCATGGTGTCATTCTTCTGATGCACCAGCATCGAGGCGTTCACTTCGAAGACGAGGAGATTGCCGTCGCGATCGAGCCCGCAATCGATGCCGAAATAGTCGAGGCCGAAGGCGGTTCGGATGGCGGAGAGCGCGGAAAAATGCCGCGGCTCGAACGCCGTGGAGGGCGCAGCGAGGAACGCGGCCTCCTCCTCCTGCATCCACGGTGTGTGGTCCATTTCGGTGTGCACATGGTGCACCTTCCAGTCGCTGCCGATGGCCAGGTGGTAGGGGAAGATTTCGTCCTCGACGAAGAGGAAGCGGTATTTGCGGAAATTGCCATCGTCGGAGCGGTAGTCGACGAATTCGATCAGGTAGATGTCGCTGTCGCCGTGACGGGCGACGAAGCCGGCAAGTTCCTCGGGCGAGGCAAGCTTGTCGAAATCGTCGCCGCCGTGCGTGCCGGCGGGACGGGCCAGCAACGGCCAGCGGAACGAGGCTTCGGCTGCCGCGACGATCGCCTCGGCCTGTGTGCCGGCACTGCAGCGGATGGCCAGGGGCAGGCGGACGTCGGCGAGGCCAGCCAGCCGATCGGCGGTCAACTCGCGGGTGGTCAGGCCGATGCGGGATGGATGATTGATGACAGGCAGGCCCGTCCTCTCGGCGAACACCAGCGCCTTGGGCAGGAGCATCGCGCCCTGGTCCGCATCGGAAACGAGATTGACCAGAAGGTCCGCGCCGCGCGCCAGATCGGCAGCGTCGTAGGCAACGCCGGCGACGAGCGCCACCGTCCGCACCTCGAAGGGGGCAGCCTCGAAGATGTATTCGGTTGGCGTATTGCCGGCGAACGGCGCGTAGAGGGCCAGCACGGTGAAATCGGGCGGCGACTTGGCCGCCGGCTTCACGATGAAGGGGGCGAGTTCGAGCGCGCGGGCGTAGGCGCTTTCGGCTGCGGAGAGATTGCCGGCATTCTGTTCGACGCTGGCCAGCCAATAGAGCGTGTCGGTATCGTGGGCATCGTGGCTGAGCGCGTGTTCGAGGTGCGGCCGGGCCGCCTCGGCGTCGCCGAGCATGGCAAGGAGCCGTCCGGCCTCGCGGGCGAGCGCCGGGTCGCTGAAGGCGTCTGCCGGCACTTCGGCGATGAGTGCCCGGGCGATCTGGCCGCGTTCCAGGCGGGCAAGCGCCAACGCCGTGCGGACACGGGCCAGATGATTGCCGCTGTCGCAGATGACGGCCTGGGAATAGAAGCGGAAGGCGTCGGCGGGCCGGTCGAGGCGCAGATAGAGATCACCGAGGTCGCTCCAGGCGGCCGAGCGCCCGGGGCCGAACCGGACCGCCTGCAGATAATGGCTGCCGGCAGTCTCGATGGCGTTGACGTCAAGCGCTGCCCGTCCGGCGGCATAGTGCAGGTCGGCGAGAATGTCCTGCGCGTCGGCCGCGGATGGCACCGCCGCGATGCCGGCCTCGAATTGAACAAGCGCCTCGGCCGGACTGCCAGCCCGGCAAAGATCCAACCCACCGTGCAATTGCGCGGCGGCATATGGTCTCCAATCGTCCATTCCCGGCATGAGAGATGTCAGCGCTCCCGGATACATGACACATACTCGCTGCGCTACACAGACTGATGCCCGCTGTCTGTTGCCGGCGGGTCGAATCATCCTAAGGCGCGATTGTGTTCGATAGGGTTAACTGTTTCGTGCCGGCGAGGAAGCCGCCTCGAGCCGCATGGCTGGTCGCCGGATCGGAGCCGCTTGAAAGTTCAGAGGGAGGCCGGTCGCTAAACTCGAATACCTATTGGACCGCCACGTTGGCCATGGTCGGTCCGCTGGCGATCCGCGCAACGCCCTCTGCCGAGTTCCGAAGTTCTGCACAATTCAAATGGTTGCAGCCGGCCCTAGGCAACCGGGATCTCAGCCGCCTCAAGCCAAACGGGGGCGCGGACCGTTGGAGCCAGACTTTCGGAGAGCACCATGCGCCTCGGTATTGGCGCGAAGGCAACGACAGGTGTACGCCGAAGCGTTGAAATTGGCGCATTGCCTGGTTTTGGGTGGTGTCGACCCGGTCGGGACAAGCGCTGATGGGCAGGGTCGGCGCGGCTGCATGCCATGGGATAGCGGGGCTGGCGGTGTCTGCCGGCGATTGGCGGAGCAGCGGAGAGGCGGACGTGTTTCGATGCGCGATGTCGATGTTTGGCAAGCGGCGCTGGAACTCGAATGGCGCAGCGATGGAACGGCGCTCGCGCGCTCGCCGCTAGTCCTGCCGCCGTATCCCGATCGCATCACCGATTGTCTGGTGCGCTGGGCAGGGGAGGCGCCCGAGCGGCTGTTCCTGACCGGGCCCACGCCCGGGGGCGGGCGGACGGGCCTCAGTTACGCCGACGTGCTGGCCCGCGTTCGCCGCATGGCCAGCGCGCTCAAACGCCGGCCGTTGTCGCGCGAACGGCCGATCCTGATCCTCTCGGGCAACGATCTCGATCATGCGCTCCTCGGCCTCGGCGCGCTCTACGCGGGCATTCCCTATGCGCCGGTGTCGACGGCCTATTCGCTGCTGGCCGAGGACACGCGGACGCTCAGACGGATCGCCGAGGTGCTGACCCCCGGCTTGGTCTTCGCCGCCGACGGCGCGGCCTACGCTCGCGCCATTGCCGCGGTGGCGGGCGAGGGTGTGGAGGTCGTCGTCTCGCGGGGCGGCTCGGAAGCGACGGTTGGGAACCCGGCAACGGGCGACGCAGGCGGGGCGGCGGAGCGGGGTGCAGTGCCGCGGAGCATTGGCGACCGGCGGGCGGGGCAGACGGCAGAGGGACGGAAGGCCGGAAGCGGGATCGCGGGCAGGGCGGTGACGCTGTTCAGCGACCTCCTCGCGCATCCGCTCGATCCCGAACTCGATCTGCAGCATGCGGCGATCCGGCCGGATGACGTCGCCAAGATCCTGTTTACCTCTGGATCGACCGGCGCGCCCAAGGGCGTCATCAACACCCACAGAATGCTTGCATCGAATCAGGCGATGATCGCCACGGCGCTGCGGTTTCTCACGGCTCGGCCGCCGGTCATCGTCGACTGGCTGCCGTGGAACCACACGTTCGGCGGCAACCACAATTTCGGCATCGCGCTCTATCATGGCGGCACCTATCATATCGATCCGTCGCGACCGATTCCCGCCGAGATGGACGCCACTGCGCGGCTTCTCGGCGACGTGTCGCCCACCGTCTACTTCAATGTGCCCCGCGGCTACGAGGCGCTAGTCCCTTATCTGTGTGCGGATAGTGAGCTGGCTCATAAGTTCTTTAGCCGGCTTGAGTGCATGTTCGTCGCCGGTGCCGGCCTGTCGCAGGCGGTCTGGGGCGAGATCGAGCGGTTGGCGCGGTCGACCGTTGGCGACACCATCCTGATGATGAGCGGGATCGGTGCGACGGAGACATCGCCTTCGGTGCTGTTCACGGCGCGCGAAATGATCGGGTCCGGTGCCGTCGGGCTGCCGGTTCCGGGGCTCGAGCTGAAGCTCGTTCCCACCCGGGACAAGCTGGAAGTCCGCGTCAGGGGGACGAGCGTGACGCCTGGCTACTGGCGGCAGAGTGAGGCGACTGCGGCTGCCTTTGACGGGGAGGGCTTCTACCGGTTGGGCGACGCGCTGAGGTTCGTCGATGCGGCGCGACCGGAGCTTGGCTTTCTGTTCGACGGGCGCCTGTCGGAGGATTTCAAGCTGGGGACCGGTACATGGGTGAGCGTCGGGGCTCTCAGGGCGCGGGTGATCGAGGCGTTGCGGCCGTTGATCCGCGATGCGGTGATCGTCGGCGTCAACCGCGACGATGTCGGCGCGCTCCTGGTGCCAGATGCGGCGATGCTCAGGGCGTTGGTGCCGGATCTGCCTGAGGACGCGCCGCTCGCTGAAGTCGTTGCCGCGCCGGCGGCGCGACTGGCGCTGCAGGACCGTCTCGAACGACAGTTCACCGGCCACCCCGGCTCGTCCGGCCGGATCGCGCGCATCCTGGTGCTGACGGAGCCGTTATCGCTCGATCTGGGTGAGGTGACTGACAAGGGGTCGGTCAACCAGCGCGAAGTGCTGCGGCATCGGGTCGCGCTCGCCGACTCGCTCTATGCCGATCCGCCGCCGGACGCGGTGATCGTGGCGGCAGGCGTATAGAGCGCGCAGTCCCGACGGCCGACAGATCTCGCCCCGTCGATCCCATCCCGTTTCGCCGGGGGCGCCCCCGATTGCAGCGGCATCGGTCAGCTGTCAGGGCCGATGGTCCGACAATCCAAGTCGGCGGACGGATCGAACTGAGCGGCCGCTGATCAGTTGCGCGTAGCTGGTGCGCATCGTCATCCGCTGACGTTCTGTCGAGATGGAACGATCGCAGGTGCGATGGTGCGGCTTCACGCGCAGGCAATGGACGAACTGTCGCGTCGGCTGGCTGATGAGCGAACAAATCACGTCGTCTCAAGCTCTGGCCTTGAGATCAAGCGCTGCTCGATGCACCTGTTATCGGCTTTGCCGCCTATTCCTCGATCGCCTCGCCGCCGAAGGCGGAGGTGACGTCGGCCAACAGCGACACCAGCGCGTCGCGTCCGTCGAGGCCGATGCGGGCGATGATCCTGGCCTCGTGTTCGCCCTGCCGCCTGAGCAGTTCCTGCACCAGCGCCTTGCCGGATTCGGTGAGGTACAGCGCGTAGGAGCGGCGATCCGATTGCGTCGACATGCGCATCGCCAGACCGCGACGATCAAGGCTGTCGATGAGCGCGACGAAATTCGTTCGCTTGATGCCGAGCGCGGCGGCGATCTCCGACTGGTTGAGCCCGGGATTGCGGTCGATGAGGACCATCACCGAAAACTGCGCCGGTCGGATGTCGAATTCGGCGAAACAATGAATGAAATGATAGAAGACGGCCAATTGCGCCCGGCGCAACTGGTAGCCGACCGAACTGGTCAGAGGGTCCATGTCGATGGGCTTGCCGTGCCCGGCCTGGAGGTCGGACCGTTCCGCTCCCTGGCGGGGGTCCGAGCCGCGCACGACCCGCGGCGATTGGGTATCGGTCATTTTTTCGATCGAGCCTCCGCGGCTTGCGATCGCGCCACCGCGCTGGTCAGATGCGATTATTAGTGCGGTAGTCTCGTCTATACAATTCGCAAATGCGCCTTAGTACAAGCACTTACACGCAAATGTCGGGACGCGGAAGACCGGCTGCGCCAGCGTTTTTTGACCTCCATCGGGCCGTTTTGCGGACTGACAAACCTGTCATGCGTGGGAGAGGGGGCAGCCACGGAGGCGCTCGTGGAACGAGTTTCACATCTGAGTCCCAGCGCGTTGCGCGGCCAAACTCAAACATCAAATTCAGGCTGCTCGAGACTCAATGAATTGCTCGGGATCCTGGGACTCCGACATTTTCGTAACAGCGCGCGGCAGGCGGGGTGCAAATGTCGGAGCCGGACCGCTCAGCGGCGGCCTGGCCGGCGTACATCGATCGTGGCGGGCGTCCGCGTCCGGTTACCGGTCGCGCCGATCGAGGAAGGCAGAGAAAGCGGCGAGCGTGGCCGGCGAGACGAAATGCTCGATGCCTTCGGCGTCGGCCTCGGCAACCTCCTCCGGCACGCCGAGCGTCGTCAGCACTTCGACCACCAGCCGATGGCGCGCGCGTACGCGGCAGGCCAGTTCGCGCCCCTGCTCGGTGAGGAAGACGCCGCGGTAGGGACGCGAGACGGCAAAGCCGTCGCGCTTCAGCCGGGCAATGGTCTTGATGGCGGTGGCGTGGGCGACGCCGAGGCGGCGGGCAATGTCGGTCGGCCGCGCCTCGCCGCCTGTGGTGACCAGATCGTCGATCAGTTCCACATAGTCCTCGGTCACGGCAGTCGCCTGCGCCTCGCGCGCCCGGCCGAACCGGTGCGCCTGCGTGTCTTCGCCCGGCAGTTCAGCCGGCGCCGACAGCCTTATCGGATCCTCGTCATCCAATCCGCGATACCCCCGATGCGGGGCGGACCGGCCGGCCCCTTGCTGCTTTTCATACGCCAATCGTGCCGACGTCGCAATTTGTAGCCTATGCTTCATTTTGCAGCATGCGGGTTGACAGTGGGGTTTCGACGTATATATTGCTGATGTAGCCGAGGCTGGATTTTGCAGTGCAGGGTTTGCCCTAGGCAGGTACGCTGGAATGTCGATCCCCACGGTCGTCCCTTCATCGGGCCAATACGCATCGAAGGCCGGGCGGGTGCCGCTCGGGGATGCGCGACGGGGCTGGATCGGGATGGACACAGACAGCGGGCAGAAGCGAGGCCTAGACATGTCGATCGATGTGACGCCGCATTCCACCTGGTCCGATCGGACGGTGACTGCCGGACGGCAGTCGATTGCCGGCCATCGGCGGGGCATCAGGGCCGTGCTGCCGTTCTTCGGGCCGGCGGTGATCGCCTCGGTCGCCTATATGGATCCCGGCAATTTCGCCACCAACATCGAATCGGGCGCAAGTTTCGGCTACGAGCTCCTTTGGGTGGTGCTGGTCGCCAACATCATCGCCATGTTGTTCCAGGCGCTGTCGGCCAAGCTCGGCATCGTGACGGCGAAAAGCCTTGCTGCGCACTGCCGCGATCGGCTGCCGCGGCCGCTCGTCTACGTGCTGTGGGCCGCGTCCGAACTGGCGGCGATGGCGACCGACGTGGCCGAATTCATCGGCGGCGGGCTGGGCGTCAGCTTGTTGTTCGGTATTCCCTTGATGCACGGGCTGATCGTCACCGGCATCGTCACCTATGCCATCCTCACCCTGCAGACCGGCGGCTTCCGGCCGATCGAGATCGTCATCGGCGCCTTCGTCGTCGTCATCGGCGCCAGCTACGTCGTCGAACTCGTGTTTGCCCAGCCGGACTGGGGCCAGTTCGCGCTGCATACGGTCACTCCCAGGCTCGCTGACGGCCACGCCGTCACGCTGGCAGTGGGTGTCGTCGGCGCCACCGTGATGCCGCACGCGATCTACCTGCATTCGACATTGACGCGCGACCGCGTGCCGGCGCGCAACGACATGGAACGGCAGCGCATCCTGACCTTCTCCAATATCGAAGTGGCGGTGGCGCTCGGCTTTGCCGGCTTCGTCAACATGGCGATGATGGCGATGGCGGCGGTCGTCTTCCATGGCGGGCACGACGAGGTCGCCTCGATCGAGACGGCGTACCAGACGCTGACGCCCTTGCTCGGTGCCGGCGCGGCGGGCGTGTTCATGATCTCGCTGATCGCCTCGGGCTTCTCTTCCTCAGTCGTCGGCACCATGGCCGGCCAGACGATCATGCAGGATTTCGTCCACTTCCGGATCCCGCTGTGGGTGCG
>JARLIT010000349.1 GCA_031291575.1 Ancalomicrobiaceae bacterium | reverse complement strand
GTGAGGCCGCAGGCGGCGAGCTCTTCAGCGGCCGCCAGCGCGGCCTTGAGGCGGGTGCCGATGGAGAGGATGGCGACCGAGCTCCCCTCGATCAGCACGCGTCCGCGACCGATCTCAAGCACCTCTCCGCGCGCCGGCAGGTCGACGCCGACGCCCTCGCCACGCGGGAACCGGAAGGCGGACGGCCGGTCGTCGATCTGGGCGGAAGTTGCCACCATGTGCATCAGCTCGGCCTCGTCGGCCGGCGCCATGATGACGAAGTTCGGCAGGCAACCGAGGAAGGCGAGATCGAAGGCTCCGGCATGCGTCGCGCCGTCGGCGCCGACGAGGCCTGCCCGGTCGATCGGAAAGCGGACGGGGAGCTTCTGGATCGCCACGTCGTGCACGACCTGATCGTAGCCGCGCTGCAGGAACGTCGAATAGAGGGCGCAGTAGGGCTTGAAGCCGTCGGCGGCGAGCCCCGCGGCAAAGGTCACCGCGTGCTGCTCGGCGATGCCGACATCGAACATGCGTTTGGGGAATTCCGCGCCGAACAGGTCGAGGCCGGTGCCGCCAGGCATGGCGGCGGTGATCGCCACGATGCGGTCGTCGCGCGCCGCCTCCTGCACCAGCGCTTCGGCGAAGACGCGGGTGTAGCTCGGCGCGTTGGCTTTCGGCTTGACCTGCTTGCCGGTGACGACGTCGAACCGGTTGACGCCGTGGTACTTGTCGTCCGACGCCTCGGCCGGGGCGTAGCCCTTGCCCTTCTTGGTGACGACGTGGACGAGGATCGGCCCGACGTCGGCGTCTCGGACGTTCTTCAGCACCGGTAAGAGATGGTCGAGTTTGTGCCCGTCGATCGGGCCGACGTAGTAGAAGCCGAGTTCCTCGAACAGCGTCCCGCCCATGGCGAAGCCGCGGGCGAATTCCTCCGCCCGGCGCGCGCCGACTTCGACGAAGCGCGGCAGCCGCTTGGCGATCTCGCGGCCGATGTCGCGAAGCCCGAGGAAGGTGCGCGAGGAGACCAGCCGGGCGAGATAGGCGCTCATGGCTCCCGTCGGCGGCGCGATCGACATGTCGTTGTCGTTCAAGACCACGATCAGCCGTGATCCCATGGCGCCAGCGTTGTTCATAGCCTCATAGGCCATGCCGGCCGACATCGAGCCGTCGCCGATGACCGCGACGACGTGCCGCGTCTCGCCTTTCAGTTCGGCGGCGACCGCAAAGCCGAGTCCGGCCGAAACCGAGGTCGAGGAATGACCCGCGCCGAAGGGGTCGTAGGCGCTCTCGCTCGCCTTGGTGAAGCCGGAGAGCCCGCCCGACTGCCTGAGGGTGCGGATACGATCGCGCCGGCCGGTCAGGATCTTGTGCGGATAGGCCTGGTGGCCGACGTCCCAGATCAGCTTGTCGGCGGGCGTGTCGAAGACGTAGTGCAGCGCGATCGTCAGCTCCACGACTCCGAGCCCGGCGCCGAGGTGCCCGCCGGTCACCGAGACCGCGGCAATCGTCTCCTTGCGCAACTCGTCGGCCAATTGCCCGAGACTTGTCTCCGGCAGCTTGCGCAGGTCTGAGGGCAGCGGGACGGAATCGAGCAGGGGAGTATCGGAAGTCGCGGTCACGACACGCCTTTCACCGCGCGGGATGCCCGAAGGGCGGGCAGCTCGCCTGAAGCGGAATAAGATTGGCCAGGAAACTCACAGCGCGCAATTCGCAGGTTGATCGTAGGCGTCGGCGTCAAGCCTCCACATCGAGCGGCTCGGTCCCGACCGGCGCGCCGTCGGCTCCGAGCCGGATCTTCTCCACCCGCGCTTCGGCGGCATCGAGGAGGCGCGCGCAATGCGCCTTCAACGCTTCGCCGCGCTCGTAAGCCTTGATCGATTCCTCCAGCGCCACGTCGCCGCGCTCCAACCGGGCGACGATCGTCTCCAGTTCGGCGAGCGCCTTCTCGAACGGCAATGCGGCGACATCGGCATGGGCAGGCGGGGTTGTGGTCACGATAGCTTCCTTCCGGCGGGCGTCTGCAAGCATTATCCCAAGACGAAGCCGACGGGAACCACGCAAGCGCCGGTGCGCTGGCTGGCCGTCCGCGCCTCAACCGTTCATCAACGCCGCGACATGGGCGGCGACGGAGCGCGACAGCGCGTCGAGATCGTAGCCGCCTTCGAGGAGCGAGACGACGCGGCCATTGCAATGGCGGTCGGCAACCTCCATCAGCTTGTTGGTTATCCACGTGAAATCCGCTTCGACTAGGCGCAGCCCGCCGAGCGGATCGCGCAAGTGTGCATCGAAGCCGGCGGACATGATGACGAGGTCCGGGCGGAACTCGTCGAGCCGCGGCAGGATGGCGGTGTCGACAGCCTCGCGGAACTCGAGGCTGCCGTCGCCGACGTGCAGGGGAGCGTTGACGATGTTGTCGGCGACGCCGGTCTCCGAGAAGGCCCCGGTGCCCGGATAGAGCGGCATCTGGTGGGTGGAGCAGTACATCACGTTCGGGTCGTGCCAGAAGATGTCCTGCGTGCCGTTGCCGTGGTGGACGTCGAAATCGATGATCGCCACCCGCTCGGCGCCGTGGGTCGCCCGCGCCCAGCGCGCCGCGATGGCGGCATTGTTGAACAGGCAGAAGCCCATGGCGCGGGCCGTCTCGGCGTGATGGCCGGGCGGACGGGCGGCGGAGAAGGCATTGCGGACCTTGCCCTGGAACACCTCGTCGACGGCGAGGCACGCGGCGCCGACGGCGCGCATCGCCGCTTCCCACGAGCCGGGCGACACCGAGGTGTCGCCGTCCAGATGGACGATGCCACTCGCCGGGATCGCCGACTGAATGTCGGTCACATGCGCTTCCGGGTGGGCAAGCGCGGCCTGTGCCACGCTGCCGAACGGAGCGGACTCGCGTTCGAGCGGCTGGAACTTCTCGTGCTCCAGCATCTGGTCGATGGCGCGCAGCCGGTCCGGGCATTCCGGATGCCCCGGTGGCGTCTTGTGGCCGGCGAAACTCGGATGATGCAGGTAGAGCGTCGACATCCGGACACCTGTGTTTGCGCGTATCAGCGGATTTTCTTCCCGAGTATCACCAGATTTCTACGCACGCGCCAAGCAGTCCCGGACCATATCAGGCCAAGGGATGAGAAGGGGTGCCGATCCGCACGCTAGCGGCGCGGCGCAGCGGCCCGGCCAAGCCGGTCGCGGATCGCCTCCGCCAGCCCGCCGCCGGGTACCGGCGCAACCGCGATCGCCGCGGCCCCGGATCGGTCGAGTTCGCGCAACAGCCGGAACAGGTTGCAGGCGGCCTCGACAACATTGCCCGTCGCACTCAAATTGGCGCTGGCGACGGCTTTGTCGAGCCCCTCGGGGAAAAACGGCCCGAAACCGAGAAACGCCTCGCCGGGCTCGAGCGCTGTTACGTCGAGACGGACGCGTGCGTTCGGCGCGTAATGCGAGGTCAGCATGCCCGGCGCCAGCGGCCGTTGCGGATCGTCCGGCTCGTGGTCGTTGTCGGCGAGGGGTTGGCCGATCGCCCGCTCGATCGCCTCGCGCGGCACTCCGCCCGGCCTCAACAGTCGCGGCGCCGCTTCGGCGAGGAGCACAATCGTCGATTCCACCCCGACCGGCGACGCGCCATCGTCGAGAACGACGGAGACGCTCGGCCCCAATTCGGCAATGACATCGTCGGCCGACGTTGCGCTGATGCCGCCGGAGCGGTTGGCGCTCGGCGCGGCAATCGGGCGCCCGAGCCGGCGGATGACGTCGAGCGTCACCCCGTTCGCCGGCATCCTGAGAGCGATCGTCTCCAGTCCGGCGGTGACGAGATCGGCGATCGATGCGACGCTGGCTTCCGCGCCGACCCGGCGCGGTACGACCAGCGTCAGCGGCCCTGGCCAGAAGGTTCCGGCCAACTGCCGCGCCAGCGGCGACAGGATGCCGTGCGCCATGGCCATATCGATGTCGCAGACATGCGCGATCAGCGGATTGAAGCTCGGCCGTCCCTTGGCCGCATAGATGCCGGCGACCGCCGGCGCGTTGGTCGCGTCCGCCGCGAGCCCGTAGACGGTCTCGGTCGGCACAGCGACCAGTCGACCGCGATCGAGCGCCGCGACCGCCGCCGTGATCGCCCGCTCGCGCGACGGGACGCCACCGTCTTTCAGATCGAACCTTTGCATTGCCTCGTCCCGTCGGCGCGCCAAGCTGGCGCATTCCGCCCGTACGCTCCGGACTGCGATTGACCGCGGCCCGCCGATGCCTATCGTGGGACGCTCTCTATCGGAGCATCGCGGTGACGCGTCAAGTCGCCGCAGCCGCGAGGATGGAGGACTGGGGGACCCCATGAGCCGCATCCTGCAGCTGTTCTTGAACCTGCGCGCCCTGATGCTGATCGCCTCGTTCGGCGCGCTGGCGGGATCGGGCGTCATGTACTGGATCGGCGCCAAGTACCTCTTGGAGGCCGTCGGCATCGTCCACCCGGAACTGGCGGGCGGTGCACACCTGCCGGCGGTGCTGGTCCTCGAAGCGATGGACGCCTTCCTCTTCGCCATCGTGCTGACAATCTTCGCCTACGGCATTGCCGTCGGCTTCGTGCTGCGCCTCGAGGAGGCGACCATTGAGCAACTGCCCGACTGGATGAAGGTCACCGGCATCGGCCAATTGAAGCACACGCTGGCCGAGGTGGTACTGATCATCCTGATCGTCACCTTCACCAAGGACGTCGTCGAGGCCGAGCAGAAACTCGATTGGAACCAGCTGATCCTGCCGATCGCGGTCGTGCTGTTCGCCGGGGCACTCTGGCTGTTGCGGGCCGGCAAGCCGCATTGACGTCACCGCCGTCCGTGGGACGGCGCCGACTGCCCGGACAGAACGTGCCGCACGCAGGCGAGATAGGCGATGGTCGGCCGACCGGCCTTGGTGCGATCGGCACAGGCGGCCTTGACCGCCTCCGGGGCGAGGTCGACGTCGCTGGGAAGCTCCGTCACGATCTCCGGATCCATCGATTCATAGCCGGGACTGGCCTTGTCCCTGGCGCCGGCCGGGGCCATCGAGCCGGCGATGACCGCCACCAGCGCCAAACCGAATAGCTTGAACATGCGAGCCTCCTCGATTGAACACGGCCCGCGTCAGCCGACGAAGCGGAAGAACAGGTCTTCGAGGTCGCGGCCGAAATCCTCGGCTCCGGGTTTGCCGGAGTCCCGCACGGTCTGGATATACGGCCGGAAGGTGC
>JARLIT010000062.1 GCA_031291575.1 Ancalomicrobiaceae bacterium | reverse complement strand
TGGTTCCATTTCGGCCACGGTCACCAGGGGTTTACGCTCGGCCCGGCGTCCGGCCGGCTGTTCGCAGAGTTGGTGACGGGCGAAGCGCCGAGTGTCGATCCGACGCCGTTCCTGCCGAAATCCTGACCGCGGTGACCCCGCCGCGGCCCGCCGGACGCGATCAGAAGGTCGCGCCGCCGATGACGATGGCAGCCGAGATCAGCACGGCGGCGACAAGGAAGAGGACGATCAGGCCGATGACCATCAGCCGGTCCTCGCGCGGACGATCCTGCTCGGAGGTCTCCGCCGGTGCACCCACCCCGGCCGATGCGTCGGCTGCTAACGGGCCGGCGGCCTCAGCCTGCGACGGCTCGGCGAGCGCAGCGACGGGCTCGCCGACCTGGTCGGCAACGACAGCCGCTGCCGTCTCGGGCGGCTGAGGGTCGGGCGGAGTGGCTGGAACCGGAGCGACGACCGGTTCGGCGCGTGTGATCTGCGGTCCGGCGTCGGATGCGTCAGGCGTAACGCCGTCGATGCCGGCAAGCGCGGCGAGAAGCTCGCGCGACGCCAATGGCCCGGCCGGGACGCCCCCCCCCTCCCCGACCGGGGAAACCGCGTTTGCGACGGGGTCAGGCGCCGGAGGCAGCAAGGCCGCCTCGCGCCGACGCCGGCGGCGGTAGATGGCGCCCTGCACCAGCACGAAGATGACGGCCGCGAGCGGTCCGGCATAGGTGAGCGCCGGAGCCTGATCGTGCACCCAACCGGCGATCAGCGGATCGGAGACGGCCATGTCGCCGGCGACCCAGCCGAGCACCGCCATGGCGGCGCGGACAAACCATGGCGTCGTACCGAAGAGTTCGGTCAACAGCCAGGAACCGAACACCAGCATCGGGACCGACAGGGCGAGACCGGCGAGGAGGAACAGGATATCGCCCTTGGCGACCGCGGCGAGAGCTACGGTATTGTCGAGGCTCATCACGCCGTCGGCGAGCGCGACGAGCAGGATGGCGTCCCAGAACGCCTCGGAGGCTGCCTGGCGGTCGGCGAAATCCTCAGGCCCGCCGTCGTCGCCCTGTCTTGCTCCCGCCTCGCCGGTTTCGTCGACGAGGCCGACGGCAATCAGCACCAGCACCAGCCCGCCCAACAGCCGCAGGAGCGGCACTGACATCAGCGCCCCGGCGACAGCAGTCAGGAACAGCCGCAACAGGATCGCCGCGCCGGTGCCGACGATCAGCACGTTCATGCGCTGGCGGCGTGGCAACGTCGAGCACACGAGCGCGATGATCACCGCATTGTCGGCACCGAGGATGAGATCGATGAAGGCGATCTGCACCGGGTTCGAGATCCAGGAGACGTAGGTCTCGAAGTCCATCACCCGGCCCTCAGTTCTTTGCCGGCTTGGGGCCACCCGTCAGGGTGCGCAGGAATTCCGAGTTGGGCGACAGCACCAGCATCGGCTGGGCCTCGGCAAGCGACTGCCGGTAGGTCATCAGCGAGCGGTAGAACTGGTAGAACACCGGCTCGTCGGCAAAGGCCGCGGCGAAGATCTTGGCCGCAGCGGCATCGCCCTCACCGACGGTGATCTTCGACGTCCGCGTCGCCTCGGCCAGCAGCACCGTACGGTCGCGATCGGCGCGCGCCTGGATCTGCTGCGCCCACTCGAAGCCCTGCGCCCGCAATTCCTTCGCCTCGCGCTGGCGCTCCGACTTCATGCGGTCGTAGACGGACTGACTGGTCTCCGGCGGCAAGTCGGCACGGCGGATGCGCACCTCCAGAATGTCGACGCCCAATGGCGCCGCCCTGGTGGCAACCTCGCGGCGGATGTTCTGGATCACCTTCTCGCGGCCGGCCGACAGTAGCGTCGGCAGGTTGACCTGACCGAGTTCGCGACGCGTCGAGGAGGAGACGATCTGGGCGAGCTGCATCGAGCCCTGCTCGACGGTTCTGAGCGACTGATAGTAGCGCAACGGATCGGAGATGCGGTAAAGGGCATAGCTCTGCACTTCAAGCCGCTTCTGATCGCCGAGGATGATCTGCTCGATCGGCAGCGGCAGCGGCAGCAGACGCCGATCGAAGCTGATCAACTGATCGACAAAGGGACGTTTCCAGTGCAGCCCCGGCTCGGACACGGCGACGACCGGACCTTCGAGGGTGACGATCAGCGCCTGCCGGGTCTCGGAGACGACGAAAACCGTGTCCGACAGAACCCAGGCGGCGGCGACCAGCGCCAGGACGAGGACCGTGATCAGGCGGCGGCTCATTTCGGCGCTCCCGGCTGCGGCTGGGCGGGGTCGGCGGATCGCGGCAAGGCGACGGCGGCAAGCGGCTTGGAAGGATCGATCGGCAGCACCGGCAGGATGCTGGACAGCCCCTTGCCGGACGAATCGACGATCACCTTGGAGGCCCGCTTCAGCAGTTCGTCGACAGCCTCAAGATAGAGCCGCCAGCCGACGACGTCGGGGGCCGCCTTGTAGGCCTCGTAGATCGCCTGCAGGCTCTTGGCCTCGCCTTCCGCTAGGTCGACGACCTGCGACTTGTAGGCTTCGGCGTCCTGAGTGATCTTCTCCGCTTGGCCGCGCGCGCGCGGCAAGATGTCGTTGCGGTAGGCATCGGCCTCGTTGCGGGCGCGCTCCTGGTCGGAACGGGCGCGCTGCACATCGTTGAAGGCGTCGATGACGGCGGGCGGCGGATCGACGCGCTGCAGCTGAACCTGAGTGATCTCGATACCGAGTTCGTAGGAATCGGCGAGATGCTGCAGAACGGTGCGGATCTCCTCGGCGATCTGCTGGCGCTTGTCCGACATCGCCGACTGGATCGGATTGCGGCCGATCACCTCGCGGATGGCCGCCTCGGTCGTCACCCTCAGTGCCTCGTCTGGGTCGGCAACCTTGAATAGATACTGCTCGGGATCCTTGATGCGCCAGAAGACGGCGCAATCGGCCTCGACGATGTTCTCGTCGCCGGTCAGCATCTGGTTGGTCGTCCGGCTGCCACTGGACGGATCGCCAAACGAGCGACCGATCGAAATCTGGTTGATCTTGGTGACCTTCGGCAAGGTAACCGTCTCGATCGGATAGGGCAGATGGTAGTGCAGGCCCGGCCCCGTCGTGACGGTCCATTTGCCGAAGTGCTGCACCACGCCGTTCTCGTCCGGCTGCACCTTGTAGATGCCGGTCGCAAGCCACAGTGCCAGGGCGAGACCGAGAAGGAGCGCGACGGTGCGGCCGTCGGGAGCGAGAATGCGGCGAAATTGCCAGAGCTTGCCACGGGCGATGGCGCCGACTTCAACCGCCGCGGGCGCGGCTGCGGCATCCCCGCTCGGCGCCGGTCCATCGCTTGAAGACGTCGCCATGTTCACTCCGGTCCTGCCCGCAACGGCTTGGCGGCCACGCCACATCGCGCCGCGCTCCGACTTGGATCGCGGCATAGCACGGGTGCCGCGGCGACTCCAACAGGCGAAAGTATAGGCGTCCGCGACCCTCTCCGCGCCAGCGATCACGGAACCGCCGGTATTCGCCGGCATTGCGGCATTCGCATCGACCCGATCAGCGGAATGTGATTGGCCGGGCACCACCGTCTTGCTGCTTGCTAAGCTTCGCGTCGCATTCCGGTTTCGTGCTCGGTACCAGCCGGGAACCGACTGCGGCCTCGGATAGTCAGAAGGACCAGCGCATATGGCGCGCGCCATCAACGCGATTGACTACTGGAGAGGCTTTGCGCTTGTCGAGATCTTCATCAACCACATTCCCGGCAACTATTACGAGCAATTCACGCACAAGGCGGTTTCCATTTCCGATTCCGCCGAACTGTTCGTGTTCCTGGCCGGCTGGTCGCTGAAATTCGTCGTCGGCCCGCCGGAGGATCCGCGACCGGCGCCACGACTGATCGCCAAACTGTTCCATCGCGCCTTCATGCTCTATGCAGCCCACATTCTCATCGTCATGCTGGCGATCGCGATGCTGGCCGGCGCGTCGCGCCTCTTGGGCAATTCGCTCATCCTGGAATGGTTCAACGCTGCGCCCGTCTTCTACGATCCGGTGGATACGCACGTCGGACTCGTCCTGTTGACCCACCAGCTCGGCTATTTCGACATCCTGCCGCTCTATATCATTCTCCTCCTCATCTCGCCGGCGATCGCGCTTCTCTATCGCCGCTGGCCGTCGCTGCTGCTGCCGACGTCGCTCGCCGTCTACTTCGCCGCGCTGACCACCGAGACGACATTCCGGACCTGGCCGGCCGAGGGCGAGTGGTTCTTCAATCCCTTATGCTGGCAGCTGGATTTCGTGCTCGGCTTCGTCCTGGCGCGACAGCAGGGGCCGGGCGAATGGGTGCGCTCGAACCTCGGCAAGATCCGCGCTCTGGCCTACCCCATCGTGGTCGCGGCGGCGCTGCTGCGGCTGACCGATCTGCAAATCGACCCGACGCTGATGCCCGAGCCGCATCTTCTCTTCGTCGACGCCAAGAGTTTCGAAAGCCCGATCCGGGTTGTCCAATTTCTGGCTCTGGTTGCAGTTATGTCTAGTGTTTTCCCCTATATTGCGGATTGGCTGCGACCCATCGTCGTGGTTTTCTCCTTGTTCGGCCGCAACTCTTTGCTTGTGTTCTGCATCGGCTCGCTCTTGAGTCTGGGTGGACAGATCGCGCGATTTGCCTTCACAGCTGGCGTGGCACTCGATACCGCCTACATATTTTCGGGTATACTTCTGATGTTTGCTGCGGCGACCTTGGCGGAATGGTGGGGGCGGGTGCGATGAAGATGGACGCGATTAGGGCTCTCGCCCTCGGCGTCATCCTCGTCTGCAGCGCCGTGGCGGCGGGCGCGGTCAGGGCCGAGCCCGGGTCGGGCCTGCCACCGGATTGCGGCGTGCCGAGCGTCGCGCCGAATACGGTGGTCACCCTGCCCAACGTCACCGCCGCGCTACGCACCCGGCAACGTATCGTCGTCTTGACCATCGGTGCCTCAAGCATCGGCGGGCAACCGTTCAGCGGCATGGACTATTACTCGCTCGTCGAGACCTATCTGGAGCGCGCCTTCAAGGGCCTCGACGTCGTCATCGTGCAACGCGGCGTGTCCGGCGAACTCGCCCGCGACGCGGCTGACCGAATCAAGCTCGAAACGGCCCGCGCCCAGCCCGATGTGGTGTTCTGGCAGGTCGGCACGGCGGATGCGCTGGCGGGCCTGGAGCCTGCGGAGATCGCCGAAACGGTACGCGACACGGTGGTTTGGCTGCGCCAGCACAATGTCGACACCGTATTGATCGGCCTGCACTATTCACGCGCGCTATCGGATGATCCGCACTATCAGGCCGTAAGAGCTGCGCTCGCTGAGGTCGCCAAGTCCGAAAATATCCAGCGCATCAGTCGCTACGAAGTGGTAGAGACCTTGTCGAAACTACATGAGAGCGTCGGAAATCCCGACAGAGAGACGGAACTCACGACGGAAAGCTATGCCTGCATGGCGGAATACTTGGCGCGGACGCTGGCCGCCGGTCTGTTCGGCCGGCATCAGCTCTTGCCGGATGCACCGCCGTGACCATCCGGCCGCTGTCGAGCCGACCCATCGGGGCACCGACGACTCCTCGAAGCCAAACCGGGAAGCTTCCATGAACTTTGGTCATCAGCCGCGGCCTGCCGTTTCCGGCCGGCGCTCCAGGGGGGGCGATCGACGCGCGATCGGGCTCGCCGTTGCATTGGCGCTGATGCCCTCCGGCTCGGATCCGGCAGCAGCCGCGCCGCCGGACACGCCCGTCTGCTCGGCACCGACCACACTGACGACGTTGAGAAAGCCGCTGCCGCATTTCGCCAAGCAGTTGGCAGGCGCTGCGCCGGTCACCATCGTGGCGCTCGGATCCTCGTCGACCTTCGGGTTTGGCGCGTCATCGCCGCTGGCGACCTATCCGAGCCGGCTGGAGGCCGAACTGAGGCAGCTCTATCCGGGCCGCGTCATCCGGGTCGTCAATCGCGGCGTCAACGGCAACGAGACGCGCGACGAGATGGTGCGTTTCGAGCGCGACGTTCTCGCCGAGAAACCGGATCTCGTCATCTGGCAGGTCGGCACCAACACGCTTCTCAATGGCCACGACATGTGGCCGGTGTTCCTCGACCTGCAGGACGGCATCGCCCACCTGCGCGCCCAGGGCGCCGACGTCGTGCTGATGAACATGCAGTACTCGCCGAAGGTTCTGTCGCGCCCCAATCACGAGGCGATGGAGGAGTTGATCGACGTTGCGGGCAAGGAACTCGAAGTCGACGTATTCGACCGCTTCGCCATCATGCACAATTGGGTCAGCGGCCAGCACTTGCCGTTCGAGCGCTTCATCACCCCCGACGGGCTGCACATGAACGACTGGGCCTACGGCTGTCTGGCGCATCTCCTCGCGGCAACGATCACCTCGAGGACGGCGGTCGAAGTAGCCCGAACGCCGACGCCCGATGCCAGCATTGCCCGGTAACGGCCAGGATAGACGCAGCGGACTGCAGAGTGCGCCCGAAACGCGCCGCCGGCGACCGGCGCTTTGGGTCGTCTCCTGGCCACGAACAGGCCCGATGGAAGGGGTCCAGCGATGCGCATGAGCGGAAGCGCGATGGCCGACTGGGTGGCGGGTCTGTCGGTCGCCGGGCTGATGCTGCCGGAAGCGGTCGCCTATGCCGGCATCGCCGGATTGGCGCCCGAGCGGGCGATTCTGGCGGCCGTCGTCGGCACGCTCACCTATGCCGCCTTCGGCCGCAGCCGATTTGCCATCGTCGCACCGACCTCGTCGGCGGCGGCGATCCTGGCGGCGACGCTGGCCAATTTCCCGGGCGGCGCGGCGGAGCAGGCGATCCTCGCCACGATCTCCGTCGCCTTCGTCGGCTGCCTGTTCCTCGCCGCCGGCGTCGCCCGGCTGGGGCTCCTCACCGGCTTCATCGCCCGACCGGTGTTGCGGGGCTTTTCCTTCGGACTGGCGGTGACCATCATCCTGCACCAGATGCCAACGCTGACCGGCACCGACGTGCATGCGGCCGACCTCGGCCACTATGTCATCGCGCTTGCCGCTTCGGTGCCGCATTGGCACGGACTGAGCCTGGCGACGGGCGGTTTGGCACTTGTCGCCCTGATGCTCCTAAAGCGCTTCCCACTCGTTCCCGGTGCCTTCCTGGTGATTGCCGCCGGCATTGCCGGCTCGCTTCTCTGCGGACTGGAGACCCACGGCGTAAAGGTGGTCGGGCCGATCGCCATCACGTTCAGCATCCCCCAAATCGGCACGCTCGAGCTCGCTACGCTGGCGCGGCTCTTCGAATATGCATTGCCGCTCGTCCTCATTCTGTTTGCCGAGAGTTGGGGCACGATGCGGTCGCTGGCGCTGCGGCACGGCGACATCCTCGAGCCGAACCGCGAACTCGGCGCGCTCGGGGCCGCCAATATCGTCAGCGCACTGGTCCAGGGCATACCGGTCGGGGCCGGCTTCTCCGCCGGATCGGCAGCCGAGGCGGCGGGGGCCGCGAGCCGGCTGACGGCAGTCCTCGCCGGCCTCGGGCTCCTTCTCCTGGTCGCCGCCGCCGCTCCGCTCGTCGCACATCTGCCCGAGCCGGTGCTCGCCGCCATCGTCGTCTCAGCGCTCGCGCATGCGCTCGACGTCAGGCCCTTCGTACGGCTGTGGCGGCTCGACCGCGACCAGTATCTGGCCATCGGCGCGGCGGTCGGGGTGGTGATGTTCGGCGTCGTCGACGGCATGCTGATCGCCATCGCATTCTCGCTGGCCGCCCTCCTCAAGCGCATGGCGAGCCCGCAGATCGCCCGGCTCGGACGGCTCGGCGACAGCCACGACTATGTCGACGCCGCGCGCCATGCCGATGCGGTCCATCCGCAAGGAATCGCGATCTGGCGACCGTCGGAGCCGGTGTTCTTCGCCAATGCCGAGCGCATCTTCGGCATCATTGCCCGGACGAGCCGCGCCGAAGTGGGCATCGAAGCGGTCATCCTCAGCCTGGAAGAAACCTTCGATCTCGATTCGACCTCGCTCGAGGCGCTGATGGAATTCGACGCCCGTATCGCCGGCCTGGGGCTCGAATTGCGGCTCGCCCGGGTGCGCGACCACGTGCGCGATGTTCTCATCCGGGCCGGGGCCGTCGATCTGGTCGACCGCGCAAGCTACAGCGTCGACGACGCGGTCGAGGCGGCGCGGCGGGATCGGCACGGCGACTGAGGCCGGCCCACAACGAAACGCCCCGCCCAGGAGACCTTGGCGGGGCGCGAACGCATCTTACTTTCGGGGCTGGTCAGGCACCCCGCACGGACGGGGTCAGCCGTTTACGGCGTCCTTGAGTCCCTTGCCGGCGCGGAACTTCGGCGCCTTCTGCTCGGGAATCTTGATCGCTTCGCCGGTGCGCGGGTTGCGGCCTTCCGAAGCAGCGCGCGTGGCGACGACGAAATTGCCGAAGCCGGCGATCTTCACTTCGTCGCCCTTGGCGAGCGCCGCAGTGATCGCTTCGAACGTCGCCTCGACGGAATCGCCGGCGGCGGCCTTGGTCAGACCAGTCTTGCCGGCAACTTCGGCGATCAGGTCGTTCTTATTCATCTTCAGTTCCTCTTCATCTCGTTTGACGTCGCAACGAGGATAGCGTCGCCCGATCACGCTTGCGGGCAATCAGCCGTCGACGTTTGGGGCAGCCTGGCCCAGTGTCCGAGTGGCCGCCGCCTTACGCAGTTACGCCCCAGGCGCCGCGCGGCCACCCGGCCCAAAAGCCCCGATTTGCGCCATTCCGCAAGCGAATTCTGTCTCCGCCGGCGCAAAACCGTGAAATTTCCTCACAAATCGGCTAACCGTTGCCCGTAAAATACGAACGACCCCGGTGATGGGCCGGGGTCGTCCGAATCGTCGTTTGCCGTTGTTAGTGAGCTGTCATCCCGGCGCCTTCCTCATCGGTCGAGGCGACCGCAGTGGCCGGCACCGTCGGCTCTTCCCACACGATCGGGTCCGGCACACGCAGGAGGGCGTGCTTCAGTACTTCCTCCATGCGGGAGACCGGAATGATCTCCAGCCCGCTCTTCACGTTCTGCGGGATCTCGGCGAGGTCCTTGGCGTTCTCCTCAGGAATGAGGACCCGCTTCAGACCGCCGCGCAAAGCTGCCAGCAGCTTCTCCTTCAAGCCGCCGATCGGCAGCACGCGGCCCCTGAGCGTCACCTCGCCGGTCATCGCGATATCCTTCGACACCGGAATGCCGGTCATCACCGAGACGATGGCCGTCGCCATGGCGATGCCCGCGGACGGCCCGTCCTTCGGAGTGGCCCCTTCCGGCACGTGCACGTGCACATCGCGCCGGTCGAACAGCGGCGGCTCGATGCCGAAATCGACAGCGCGCGAGCGGACGTAACTGGCCGCCGCGGAAATCGATTCCTTCATCACGTTCTGCAGGTTGCCGGTGACCGTCATCCTGCCCTTGCCCGGCATGAGGACGGCCTCGATGGTGAGGAGTTCACCGCCGACTTCGGTCCAGGCGAGCCCGGTGACGCCGCCGACCAGATCTTCACGCTCGGCCTCGCCATGCCGGTACTTTGGCACGCCGAGGTAGACCTCCAGCGCCTCCGGGTCCACCGTGATGGCGTCGGCCTTTTTCAACACCAGATCCTTGGTCGCCTTGCGGGCGAGCGTCGCCATCTCGCGCTCGAGATTACGCACGCCAGCTTCGCGCGTGTAACGGCGGATGATGGTGTAGAGCGCCTCGTCGGTGATGCGGAATTCCTTCTCGGCGAGGCCATGGTCCTTCATGATCTTCGGCATGAGGTGGCGCTTGGCGATCTCGACCTTCTCATCTTCGGTGTAGCCGGCGATGCGGATGATCTCCATCCGATCCATCAGCGGCGCCGGGATGTTGAGCGTATTCGCCGTGGTCACGAACATCACGTCGGAGAGGTCGTATTCGACCTCCAGATAGTGGTCCATGAACGAGGAATTCTGCTCGGGGTCGAGCACTTCCAACAGCGCCGACGACGGATCGCCGCGGAAGTCCATACCCATCTTGTCGATCTCGTCCAGGAGGAAGAGCGGGTTCGACTTCTTGGCCTTGCGCATCGACTGCAGCACCTTGCCCGGCATGGAGCCGATGTAGGTGCGGCGATGGCCACGGATCTCCGCCTCGTCCCTGACGCCGCCGAGCGACATGCGTACGAACTCGCGCCCCGTCGCCTTGGCGATCGACTTGCCGAGCGAGGTCTTGCCGACGCCCGGAGGGCCGACGAGGCAGAGGATCGGCCCCTTCAGCTTGTTGGCGCGGGCCTGCACGGCCAGATATTCGACGATACGGTCCTTGACCTTGTCGAGGCCGAAGTGATCGGTGTCGAGCACGGTCTGGGCGTAGTTGAGGTCGAGCTTCAGCTTCGAGCGCTTTCCCCACGGCAGGCCCAAGAGCCAATCGAGATAGTTGCGCACCACGGTCGCTTCAGCCGACATCGGCGACATCTGCCGGAGCTTCTTCATCTCGCCCACGGCCTTTTCACGCGCTTCCTTGGAGAGCTTGGTCTTCTTGACCCGCTCCTCCAGTTCGGCAAGCTCGTCGCGCCCGTCCTCGTTGTCGCCGAGTTCCTTCTGGATCGCCTTGATCTGCTCGTTCAGATAGTACTCGCGCTGGGTCTTCTCCATCTGCCGCTTGACACGGCTACGGATGCGCTTTTCCACCTGCAACACCGAGATCTCGGACTCCATCATGCCCAGCACCTTCTCGAGGCGCTCGGCAACCGAAACCATGGTGAGGAGGTCCTGCTTCTCGGCGATCTTGACCGCCAGATGCGAGGCGATGGTGTCGGCAAGCTTGGAATAGTCGTCGATCTGGGTGACGGTGCCCAAGACTTCCGGCGACACCTTCTTGTTCAACTTCACATAGTTCTCGAACTCGGTGACGACGGAACGGGCCAGCGCCTCCAGTTCGACCTTCTCGCCGATATCCTCGGCCAGCGTCAGGGCGCGGGCCTCGAAGATGTCGGTGCGGTCGGTGAAGCCGATGATCTCGGCGCGCGAGCCGCCCTCGACCAGCACCTTGACGGTGCCGTCCGGCAGCTTCAGCAGTTGCAGCACGCTGGCGAGCGTTCCGATGGTGAAGATCTGATCGGTCTGCGGATCATCGTCACCGGCATTCTTCTGCGTCGCAAGCAGGATCTGCTTGTCGGCACGCATGACTTCCTCGAGCGCCTTGATCGACTTCTCGCGCCCGACGAAGAGCGGCACGATCATGTGCGGGAAGACGACAATGTCCCGGAGCGGAAGCACCGGATAGATCTCGCCGAGAGGTGCGGTCTTCCTTGAGCCAGTGGCCATGATCTCATCCTTTTGTCCGCGTGGCGCCAGGCCCATCCGACCAACGACGGGCTCCGCATGAGCCCCGTGCGTTCTTGACGCTTCCACGCTGCGACCGCTTCCCTCCTGCGCCCGCCAACACGACGAGGGCATTCAAGAACCGGGCCGGACGCTCGCGCCCTGTACCAGGCGCGCGACCGCCGCCAGCGACCGCTTTCATTTGCTAATAGGTGGAGCCGCGGAGGCACTCTGTCAAGGAAAAGCCGGGAGACGAAAGATGTAATCCCGCAGAGCGTGAAAGAGAAGAAAACTGAAGGACATGTGAACGCCGCCGGCAGCGCGTCCGTTCTGTCCCGGCGCCGCCGCCACCCACCGGCGCGCCGCTTCGAACGGGCCGAGCGACCGATCCCGGACGATTCGCCCGTGTCGCAAAACCGACAACGGCGCCAGCCACCGAATCTGCCCAGCGCTCCGATTTACCGACGTCGATGTGTTCAATTGCGACAAATACGCATTATCATCTCGTGACGCGCCGGGCAGACGTGCGCAAGCGCCGCCGACGGTGTGCCGTTGATACTGACCATGAGCCCTTTTCAGGAACGTCATATGCGAACGACCATTTTTCTCTCCGCCGTGACATTCTCCTACGTCTTCCTCTCCCTTCCCAATCCCGGTCTCGCCGAGGAAGCTGGAGCAGTTCAGCTCGACCTCGGCTACACGCTCGTCAAGGATCGGCTGTCGCCGCATCCGAAGGCCGGCATCGTCGACGAGCGGTCCGAAGTGATCACGCTATCGGGCACGAACGCCGTCCGCGACAGCCATCGCCGCGAGGCCAAGCGCACCCTGAGCGCGCTCACGTGGTCCACCGAAAGCGAGCTCGGACGCAGCAGCGACAAGACGCAATGGACAGTCGACGGGCCGCATGGCCTGCGGGGAGTTATCAAGATGGGCGATGGGGTCGCGCTGATGCAGGTTGCGGTGGATGACGGCAGCGCCTCCTGCAGGCTCGAGGTCCGCATCCTGCCGCCCAACGGCAGCAGCGAGATCCACGCCAAATGGGCCAAGGATCCGCGCCTCATCGCCACATTCACCAATCTCCGGGTGACGGCGACTTCCTGCCGGGCTCACAAGATCTGATCGAGTGCACGGGACGGATGGCGGGAAGCGGTTCTTCGACCCTCCTGGCCTGCCGACTCGGATCATTTTCGCCCGAAACGTCATTGCCTATTCCGGTCATCCGGAGAATCATGGATGCCGGTACCACGGCTGCAGGTGGATCAAGGCCATGCATGCGTCATTTGCCATCGTCGACCCAGTGGTGCGCCGTTTCAGGGCGGTCGTTTACGGCGGAACCATGGGACTGGCCCTCGGGCTCGCCCTGCCCTCCCATGCCGTGGCGGCCGAGGCGAGCGGCGATGTCGAGATCAGCATCGACTACACTTATGCCTTCGACCGGATGGAGCCGGACCCGGAAACGGACGTCAAGACCCACCGCACCCTCACCCTGACGTTGATGGGCAGCGGCCAGATCCGGCAGTCGATCGAGGTGCACTCCAAGATCGCCACGCCGAATTCAAAGGGCCCGAGCGTGGAGACCGACGATCTCGGCAAGGAGGGCAAGCGCGCCACCTGGCATGTCGCCGGCCCGGCGGCGCTTGAAGGGCGGCTGAAGTGGGGCGACGGCACGCTCGTCGTCACAGTGACCACTGCCGCCGAGGGGACGCACTGCAAGGCGGCCTTCAAGCTCGAGACTGCCCCCGGCGGGACCGGCGTACACCTGAAGATGCGGTCACAGCCCGGAGTTACCGGGCTCTACACCCATTTCCGCATCGAGAAATCGGCGTGTACGGCAAAGAAGGTGTGAGGCCCCCCAAACGCACTGCGCCGGCGGGTTCAGCCGCCGGCGCAGGGACGTTCACAGAAATTCCCGGATCGCTCAGGCCGAGGTCGCCGCCTCGGCACGCTCTTCGTAGGTGTAAAGCGGCCGCGCCTTGCCGTCGACGACGTCGGCGGAAATGACGATCTCCTTGACCCCCTTCAGGCCCGGCAGCTCGAACATCGTGTCGAGGAGCATGCCCTCGAGGATCGACCTGAGGCCGCGAGCGCCAGTCTTGCGCTCGATGGCCTTGCGCGCCACCGCCTTCAAGGCGTCGGGGTGGATCACCAGTTCCACTCCCTCCATCTCGAACAAGCGCTGATACTGGCGGGCGAGCGCGTTCTTCGGCTCGGTGAGGATCTTGACGAGCGCTTCCTCGTCCAGGTCCTCCAAGGTCGCGATGATCGGCAGACGGCCGACGAATTCCGGGATGAGGCCGAACTTCAGCAGATCTTCCGGCTCGGTCTCGCGGAAGAGGGTGCCCGACCGGCGATCCTCAGGCGCGGCGACCTTGGCCTTGAAGCCAATCGAGGTGCCACGGCCGCGCTCGGAGATGATCTTTTCCAGACCGGCAAAGGCGCCGCCGCAGACGAACAGGATGTTGGTCGTGTCGACCTGCAGGAACTCCTGTTGCGGATGCTTGCGGCCACCCTGAGGAGGCACGCTCGCGACGGTGCCTTCCATGATCTTCAGCAGCGCCTGCTGCACGCCTTCTCCCGACACGTCGCGGGTGATCGACGGATTGTCGGACTTGCGACTGATCTTGTCGACTTCGTCGATATAGACGATGCCGCGCTGCGCCCGCTCGACATTGTAGTCGGCGGCCTGCAGCAGCTTCAGGATGATGTTCTCGACGTCCTCGCCGACGTATCCGGCTTCGGTCAGGGTCGTCGCGTCCGCCATGGTGAAGGGCACATCGAGGATGCGGGCGAGAGTCTGGGCCAGAAGCGTCTTGCCGGTGCCGGTCGGGCCGACGATCAGCACGTTCGACTTCGCCAACTCGACGTCGTTGTTCTTCGAGGCGTGGTTCAGCCGCTTGTAGTGGTTATGAACCGCGACAGACAAGACCTTCTTGGCGTGATCCTGGCCGATGACATAGTCGTCGAGCACCTTGCGGATCTCTTTCGGCGTCGGGATGCCGTCGCGCGACTTCACCAGCGAGGATTTGTTCTCCTCGCGGATGATGTCCATGCACAGCTCGACGCATTCGTCGCAAATGAACACGGTCGGCCCGGCGATGAGCTTACGGACTTCATGTTGCGATTTGCCACAGAAAGAACAGTAGAGCGTGTTCTTGGAATCGCTGCCGGTGACTTTGCTGCTGCTCATTGTCGTCCTCGTCCAGAGCACAC
>JARLIT010000061.1 GCA_031291575.1 Ancalomicrobiaceae bacterium | reverse complement strand
GCCGTAGAAGACGGCGTTGCGCGCCGTGCTGTCGGGTGACTGCGGCCGGCCGGTCCACAAGACATGGGTCAGCCGGTCGATGGCTGGATTGGTCGGATGGGCGATTGTGTGGCGGGCGTTGAAGGCGGCCCTGAGCTTCGGTGACAGCTCGAGAATGCGCGACGGCGTCAGATCGGCGAGGTCGGCATAGCCCGGCTGAGGTTCGACGATCGCGTAGAAATTGCCGCCATAGGCGACGTCGACCTTCAGCGCGCCGAAGCCCGGCACTTCGACGGGATAATCACGACCGAGGAGGAACGCCGGCACATTGGTGAGCCTGACGCTCTCCACATAGGGTCCATTTTGGGTGTAGCGGGCCTCGACCAGACCGGCCGGCGTATCGAGCCTGAGCAGTCCCGGGATCTTCGGCTGAATGAGGCCGTATTCGATGATCGTCGTCACCGTGCCGATGGTGCCGTGGCCGCACATCGGCAGGCAGCCGGAGGTTTCGATGAACAGGATGGCGACGTCGCAGTCGGGCCGTGTCGGCGGATAGAGGATCGAGCCGGACATCATGTCGTGGCCGCGCGGCTCGAACATCAGGCTCTGCCGGATCCAGTCGTAGCGTTTCAGGAAGTCCTGGCGGCGCTCGAACATGGTGGCGCCTTCCAGAACCGGAATGCTCCCGCCTGTGACGACCCTGACCGGATTGCCGCACGTATGTCCGTCGATGCAGAAGAAGGTATGCCGCGTCATGGTCTTGCCTCCCGCATGGAACGCCATCAGGTTTCGCTGTCCACGTCAATCGGCCGCCGGATCCGGCGCGGCGGCCGCCATCGCTCCGCCATTTCTCACTTTACCGGCAGGCCGACCTCGGGCAGAGCCGGGCGACGGGCAAGCGCATCCCGCATCAGACGCTCGATCTCAGCGAGCTCGGCCCCTTCGAGAGGCAGCCGCGGCGGTCGCGTGCGCCAGTCGCCGCGCCCGGCGATGAATTCGGCGAGCTTGATCGCCTGCACGAGGTCCGGCCGCGCGTCGAGATGCAGGAGCGGCATGAACCAGTCGTAGATGGCGCGGGCCTCCGCGATGCGGCCGGCAACCGCCAAGCGGAACAGAGTTTCGCCCTCGCGTGGAAAGATGTTGGACATGCCCGACACCCAGCCGACGGCACCGAGCAGCACGCTTTCGAGGACGACGTCGTCGAGGCCGCAGAACGGGATGAAGCGGTCGCCGGTGAGGTTCCTCAAGTCGACGAAGCGCCGGGTATCGCCCGAGGATTCCTTGAAAGCGACGATGGTGTCGACATCCGACAGCGTCGACAGCATCGCCGGCGTCACGTCGGTGCGATAGGCGGGCGGGTTGTTGTAGATCATCACCGGCACGTCGGTGGCCGAGGCGACGCTGCGGAAATGGGCGAGCGTCTCGCGCGGCTTGGCCGGGTAGACCATCGCCGGCAGCACCATCAGACCGTCGACGCCGGCGGTCTTCGCCATCCGCGCGGTCGCGGCGGCCAATTCGGCGGTATATTCGGCGACGCCGCAGATGACCGGCACGCGTCCGGCGACGACTGCGACGGTCGCCTCGATCAACTCCTGCTTCTCCGCCGGCGACAGGGCCGTATTCTCGCCAACCGTGCCGGCGACAACGAGGCCGGAGATGCCGTCGTTGACGAGTGCGTCAATGACGCGGGCCGTGGCGGCGGTATCGAGCGAGAAGTCGGCTCGGAATTGCGACGTCACTGCCGGAAAGACGCCCTTCCATGTGTTGACTGGGCTCATCTGAGGCTCTCCCTACGGATCGATGCATGTCGACAGTCTGTATACTTGCATATGGCGTTTCGTCAAGGTAACAAATTCGTATGAGCCACCCACCAGCCCCGCGCGGCAGCGGCCCGATCAAGATCTATCAGACCCTGAAGGCCGAGATTCTCGACATGACGCTCCCGCCCAGCGCGTCGCTGGACGAGACCGGCCTGTCGCAGCGCTTCAACATGTCGCGCACGCCGGTTCGCGAGGCGCTCGCCCGGCTGGTGCAGGAGGGGCTGGCGACGACGCTGCCCAACCGCAACACCATCGTCTCGGCGCTCGACTTCGGCCGCGTGCCGCAATATCTCGATGCGCTGACGCTGATGTACCGCGTTACCGGGCGGCTCGCCGCCGAACGCCGCCATCCCCGCGACCTCGTCGCAATGCGCGCCCTGCAGGTGAAATTCGTCGCCGCGGTTGAGGCGCGCGACGTCGTGGCGATGCTGACGAGCAACCGTGATTTCCACTTCGCCATCGCCGTGGCCGGGCGCAACAGCTACTACCAGGACCTGACCGGCCGTCTGCTCGACGAGGGGCTGCGGCTCCTGCGGCTGTATTACCGCACATTCGATGACCAGTTGCCGAGCGAGTACGCCGGCGAGCATGACGCTATCATCGCGGCGATCGAGGCCGGGGATGCGGCCGAATCCGACCGGCTCGCCTGCGCGCACGCCAGTCAGATCGTACGCCAGCTGCAGCGGTTCCTGGCGCCGGGCGAGGGGCCGGCGCTTTAGCTGGCAGGTGATGAACGCACGGGGGCCCCGAAACTCGGCGCCACTTCCGTCCGATGACGCTCGACGCTTCGGAATGGACCTTCCTCAACACCCTGCCGGCGTCCTGTGCCGCCCGGCCGCCATACCCGGTCGGCGGAAAGATGTCGCGCGCAGCATGCGGCGCGTCGCGACTGGTGCTTGCTGCATCCCCTCCAGTAGGATAGGATCTATCCATCCCCCCTGGGAGGATTGTTTCGCCGGAGCGCGGCGGCCGCAGCGAGACCGAAAACGGTGGTCGGGATGTTGCGATCGCAAACCCTGGCACCTGTCCTGTTGTCGCCGGTGGGCACCGTCAAGCCTGGCCGGCTCCCGGTTCCGCCGGTTTCATCACTCCGCCGTGCGTCGCACGAGGACATCACCATGACGCATGCCTCGCATCCGGAGATCTTGAAACGGCTGAAGCGCGCCGAGGGGCACCTGAAGTCGGTCGTCGCCATGGTCGAGGATGGTCGCCCCTGCCTCGATATTGCCCAACAACTCCGCGCGGTCGAGGCCGCCATCGGCAGGGCCAAGCAGGAGTTGATCCACGATCACATCGAACATTGCCTGTCGCCGGGCGACAGTGCGGAACTCAAGTCGACGCTCGAAGACCTGAAACAGCTTGCCAAATATTTGTGAGATCCCATGCCCGATCTTGTCGCCGTCATCGAAGCCGGGGCGAGCAATCCCTGGATCTACCTGCCCGCCGCGCTCGTCCTCGGCGCCCTGCATGCGCTCGAGCCCGGTCACTCCAAGTCGCTGATGGCCGCCTTCATCATCGCCATCAAGGGAACGATCGGCGATGCCGTGCTGCTCGGCGTGTCGGCGGCGATCGGCCACACCGTCGTCGTGTGGGTGATCGCGCTCGTCGGTCTGTCGCTCGGCGACAAGCTCATCCTCGACAAGGCCGAACCTTGGCTCGTGCTGATCTCCGGGGTGCTGATCGTCGCGCTTGCCGCGCGACTGATCTGGTCAGTCCTTCCTCGGCGACGGCTGGCGGGTGGTCACGTACACGACCATGGCCACGATCATGACCATCATCACGACGATGACGACATGGATGCCCATGCCGCCGAGCATGCGCGCGACATCGAGGCACGGTTCGCCGGACGCAGCCATGTCAGCCGTTTCGACATCGCCTGGTTCGGCTTTACCGGCGGACTGCTGCCTTGCCCGGCGGCGATCGCGGTACTTCTCGTCTGCCTGCAGGTGAAGGCGCTGTCACTCGGTGCGGCGATGGTCGCCGCCTTCAGCGTCGGGCTTGCGCTCACTCTCGTCGCCGTTGGCGTGGCGGCCGCGTGGGGCACGCGGGCCGCCACGAGGTCCTGGTCCGGCTTCGAGGTCTGGGCCAACCGGCTACCCTATGTCTCCGGCGGCCTTGTCCTGGCGCTCGGACTGGCGATCAGCGTGAAGGGGATCTGGCAGATCATCGCGGCCGGTCAGGCCTGACGGTGTCGGATCCGCAGCCCGTCGCGCAGGCTGAGCGCCATCAGCAGCATGTTGCCAGCCCCGGCAATCAGTTCGACCGCCTGCACAATGTAGAATAGCGAGTCGAACCGGCCCTCGCTGGATAGGTAAGCCAGTGCAAGCGCGCAGGGCACCAACACGCAGATGCCATTCAGCGCGATAATTGGCATGCGCCGGCGCTTGGCGGCGACCAGCGGCCCTCGCCAGCCCTTGCCCAGGCGGAAACCGGAGGCACCCGCCACAGCAATCGCTGGAACAAGCAGAAGGAAGCCCCAGGGTATCGCCTGCTTCACCGCGACGATGATCGGTGACGATCCCGACAGTTCGCTCGCCACCGTGGAGAGCCAGAACACTAGAATGGTCGCAAGCGACAGGCCACCGGCAATTGGATGCAAGCGCCTAATCATCGTTAACCTCGTCCATGCGCTGTGTTTCGAGATGCTGCCTCAGTCCGCGCAACAGGGCCGATGCGGCGTTGAGCGTGTCGCGGTCGAGGGCGCCAGCCAGTTTCTCAGCCCACGGCCGGTGACGCGCCATTGCCGTGCCAAACGCGGTTTCGCCTGCCGGCGTCATCAGTACCAGCCGGGCGCGTCGGTGATGCGGGTTATCGGCCAGGCGCAACAGCCCGTCCGCGACCATTTCTTTCGTCAGGCGCAGCACGGCCTGCCGGCTCAATCCCATCGTCCGGGCGATGCCTGCCACAGACAGCGGTTGTGCCGCCAAAGCGATGGCACCGAGCACTTGCCAACGTGCACTGGTCAGTCCGATGCCGGCGACAAGAGTGTCGCCGGCATGGACGAGCGCACCATTGAGGCGAAAGACTTCCAGGATCAGGTCAGTGACAGCTTCGATCTGGGACATGACAACATGTACCCATATTGACAGTATATTGTCAATTATTGGTACGTAAAATGGTGCCATGACGCCGGCTCACCCCTGCGCCTGGGTGCGCACTATGTTTGGCCCGGCGGCGCCGATGGCGGCGCAGACTATTTTGAAGAGTAGGCGACGAATGACGGCATCGCGAAAAACCACGCTGCCTTCCGGCATCTGATGCGCGGCCCGATGTGCGGCCACGCCGATGGCGGTCACACTCGCCTCATCGTCATGCATGGCGGATAGGATGCCTATTTGCATTCCTTGGCGGTGGCGTCGAGCGCGCCGCCAATGCCGGCGAGCGAGAAGGCATAGGACGTGGCGCTGCCGCGTTGCGAGGTGGCAGCGACCGACAGTTTCTTGCCCTTCTTCATGTCGGCGAGCAGCTTGGCCTCGTCGCCGGGCGTCTCCAGCCAGGCTCCGTCGGCGCGGGTGAACAGCGTATACTTCTTGCCGTCGATGTCGAGATTGACCTTGCTGCCCTCTTTCAGCGGATAGCCGACCTGGATCGACGGTTCATTGCGGATATTCTCGCCGAGCCGCGTGGAGATGAAGAAGAACACGTCGCCATGCTTCAGGTTGGCGGGTTCCGACTTCGTCGGCTTCGACAGGGCGTAGCAGACCTTTCCCTTGGCTCCGTTGGCCGTGACGGCGCTCCAATCCTTGGACTGGACGAGCAGCATCGGGGTCGCCTGGGCGAATGCCGGGATGGCGGACGCCGTTGCAATGGCTGTGGCCATCAGTACCAGACGAGCGGTCTTCATGGTCGATTGGTCTTCCTTTAGGAGCCGTGACGATCCCGCACGAAGTGGCGGGCCTGAAACTCTACCGGCAATTTACCGGAACACACATTTGGTTACCAAGACGTTGCCGCGATCGATCAAATCTGACGTGATCCGCCACGCACCAACCATCCCGAACGAGCAGCGCATCCACCCCGGAGCGCCCGTCCGGCAAGAATTGCGACTTGGCGGCACGCGGAACGCGCAGCCCTGATCGCGCTAGACCCTCTGTCGCGAAATGGGCGAGATTTGGGCGTGATTCCCGGCTAATCCAAGCCCAGGCCACAGTCTTCGCGTTTCCCCTCAAATTCCAGGATGCATCCGTGCCCGCTTCCGACGCCGCCCTGACCCATGCTCGCGCGCTGATCGCGCAAATTCCCCTGTTCGACGCCCACAACGACATGCCCTGGGAAATCCGAGCCCGGCACGGCAGCGACGTCGCCGCCGCTCGGCTGACCGAGGACCGGCCGGGCCGCGATACCGACATCGCCAAACTGCTGGCCGGTGGCGTCGCGGCGCAGTTCTGGGCCGCCTTCATCCCGACGGACGTGCCACATCCCTTGCGGACAGCGCTCGAGCAGATCGAACTGATCCACCGCTTTACCGAGGCGCACGCCGATGTGTTCCTGCCGGCCCGTTCGCCCGATGACGTCGCCAGGGCAAAGGCCGAGGGCCGGATTGCCAGCTTCATTGCGGTCGAGGGCGGCGTCGCGCTCGAGGAGAGCCTCGAAATTCTTTCGATCTTTCACCGGCTCGGCGTCCGCTACATGACGCTCTGCCACAATGAGACGCTCGCCTGGATCGATTCGACCACAGACGTGAGTCGCCACGGCGGTTTGACCGAGTTCGGCCGCCGGGTGATTGCCGAGATGAACCGGCTGGGGCTGATGGTCGATCTCTCGCATACGTCGCATGACGCCATGCGCGCGGTTCTCGACATCAGCGAGGCGCCGGTCGTCTTCACCCATTGCAACGCCTATGGGCTGTGCCGCCATCCGCGCAATGTGCCCGACGACGTGCTGGCGCGGATCCCGGCGAACGGCGGCATCGTGATGGCCACCTTCGTGCCGGATTTCATCAGCCAGCGGGCACTCGACTGGGCACGGCCGCTGCGCGATGACTTCGGCAAGGCCCGTCACGGGCTCGAATTCCGCAGCGCCGTGGCGGCCGTCGCAGCCGAAAAGGGTCCGAAGCCGGCGGTGACGATTCCCGAACTTGCCGACCACATCGATTACATGACCGCCCGCGTCGGTATCGATCACATCGGCATCGGCTCCGACTTCTACGGCGGGCCGACGCTGGAGGGCCTCGAGGACGTCAGTCGTTTTGCCTACCTCATCGCCGAACTCGTGCATCGCGGCTGGTCGGACGACGCATTGGCCAAGTTGATGAGCGGCAATTTCGTTCGTGTCTTCAGACAGGTAGAGAGTGTCGCCGGGCGGCTCAAGGGACTTCGCAAGCCGGCGGTCGGCCGGCTCTGAGGCTGCTAGCGCGGCTTGCAACCAGTCGCCTTCGTGGTAGGAGAGGACGAGAGCGACCGGCGGCATGGGCGGAGAATCGCCACAGCCTGATTCGAATCGTTGTTCGCGCTTCGGCATGGGCGTTCGACCGGATCAAGGCCGGCGTTCAGATGGCGGATGCGGACCACCCCGAGCAGGAGCGACCGTCGGACCCGACCTCTGTGGCGGGATCTCGAAGGGGGGGCAATGAAGGCAATTGTGTGCCGGCAGTTCGGGCCGCCCGAATCGTTGAGGCTCGAAGACATCGACGAGCCCACGGCTGGGCCCGGCGAAGTGGTCATCCGGGTCCGCGCCGTCGGCCTCAATTTCTTCGATCTCTTGCTCCTTCAGAACAAGTATCAGGTGAAGCCCGACTTGCCGTTTTCGCCGGGGGGCGAACTGGCCGGGGAGATCGACCGCGTCGGGGCCGATTGCGAGTGGGCCAAGCCCGGTGACCGGGTGATCGCGCTTACCCGCTTCGGCGCGGCGTGCGAAAAGGTCGTCGTCGCCGAAAGCGACCTGATCGCCATGCCGGACGAGCTCTCCTTCGAGCTGGCGGCAAGCCTCACCGTCACCTATGGAACGACGCTGCACGCGCTCGCCGATCGCGGCGAGTTGAAGCCGGGCGAGACGGTGGCCATCCTCGGCGCCTCGGGCGGCGTCGGACAGGCGGCGATCGAGATCGCCAAGCTGATGGGCGCGCGCGTCATCGCCTGTGCCTCGTCGCCGGAAAAGCTCGCCTTCTGCCGCGAAAAAGGGGCGGATGAGGTGATCGACTACTCGACCGAGGCCCTCAAGGTCCGGTTGCGGGAATTGACCGACGATGTCGGCGTCGATGTCGTCTACGATGCGGTCGGCGACAAGTATTCCGAGCCGGCGATCCGCGCGCTGGCCTGGCGCGGCCGCCATCTCGTCGTCGGCTTCGCCGGTGGCGAGATTCCGAAAATTCCGCTCAATCTCCTGCTTCTGCGCGGTGCAGACGTCCGAGGCGTGTTCTGGGGCGAATTCGTTGCGCGCGAGCCGGACGCCTTTGCCGATGTGGTCCGCAAGTTGATGGACTGGACGGTGCGCGGCGCCTTGAAACCGCACATCCACGCCGTCTATCCCCTTGAGCGGACCGGCGAGGCGCTCGCCGAATTGGCGGCCCGTCGCGTCATCGGCAAGATCATCGTCAAGCCCTGAGCGCGCCCGAACGATGCTGCGGCTTGGCGGCGGCCGAGCGACCGGGCCGATTCCGGCCGCCTCTCGGACATATCCGAACCATACTGTTGCCCGAAACGACCCGGATCCTCGCCGGGGTTAGGCGCTCGTCGCCCATCGCCGGCTGTCGCGCAAGGTCCATCGTCTTCGGCGATCGCCGGCCGGCAGCGGATTTCAGATTGAGGAGGCACGGCATGGCATTTCAGCCTTTGCTCGCGGTGAAGCGGTTCGGCCTCGGCTCGCGCCCGGGCGAACTGGCCGCGCTTCGCTCCGACCCGCGCGGGTCGGTCATCGCCCAACTCGGCAACGCCGCAGCTTCCGTCACGTCCGACCATCCACCGTCGAGCGCCTTGCCCGGCACGACGCGCGAGGCCTTCGTCGTGGCGCGGCGGTATCAGATCGAGAACTCGATCGCCGCCAGCACCAAATTGGTGGCGGCTGAGCTGCCGAAGCCGACCGAAGTTGCCATCGCCGCGCCGACAATGGCGACTGCGGGGCAGGTCACCAAGGCTGTTGCCCAGGTGCCGGTGGCGACGCCGCAACGGCCGCCGGATCCCGCCAACCAGATTTTCCAGGCCGAGGTCGAGGCCCGTTTCAAGCGGGCGGTCGCCACCTCGGCTCCCTTCGTCGAGCGGCTGGTCTGGTTCTGGTCGAACCACTTCTGCGTCGCGGTCAACAAGGACCAGATGATTCGGGCGACGGCCGGCGCCTACGAGCGCGAAGTGATCCGGCCGAACGTGCTCGGCCGCTTCCGCGACATGCTCGGCGGGGTCGTCCATTCCATCGCCATGCAGAACTTCCTCGACAACCGCGGATCCGTCGGTCCGAATTCGCTGGTCGGGCGCTGGCACAAGCGCGGCCTCAACGAGAATCTGGCGCGCGAACTGATGGAACTGCACACGCTCGGCGTCGAGGGCGGCTACAGCCAGACCGACGTCACGCAGCTGGCCCGCATCCTCACCGGCTGGACGATTGCCGACATGGATGCGGTCGATCCCGGCGCCACCGTGTTCATCGCCGAGGCGCACGATCCCGGTCCGATCGAGGTGATGGGCAAGACCTATGCGGAACCGGGACGCGGCCAGCTCGATCAGGCGCTCGACGATCTGGCCCGGCATCCGTCGACCGCCACTTTCATCGCCGGAAAGCTCGCGGGCCATTTCATCGGTGCCGATGCCCCCCCGGCGCTGGTCGACACGTTGGCGGAAACCTTCCGTCGCACCGACGGCCATCTCGGCGAGGTCGCCAAGGCCCTCGTGTCCTCCGACCATGCCTGGGCGCCGGCCGCTCCGCGCACCATTCCGCCGTGGGACTATGCGGTGTCCGTCGGTCGTGCACTCGAGATCGATCTGCCCATCTGGATGGTCAACCGCATCGTCGATCTTCTCGGCCAGCGTACCTGGGAGGTGCCGAGCCCGAAGGGCTGGGCGGACGACGAGGACTGGAGCGGGACCGCCGCCTTGCTTGAGCGGCTCGATTGGGCCGACGACATTGGCCGCCGCTTCGCCGGCCAGCGCGACGTGTCGGCGCTCGTCCAGTCGCTGTTCGAAGACGGACTGTCACGGGATACCGCGACTGCGGTCCATCGCGCCGAAAGTCGCCAGCAGGCCTTGGCACTGATGCTGATGTCGCCGGAATTCCAGCGCCGCTGATCGCGGTGTTGCCGGCGCTGACCGGCGGTGCAGCGGGACCGGGTATCGCCGCGGCCGGCGGGCCGGGCGGGAACGCAGGGTGGGATGACAGGGTCCTGTCAGTTTACGACGAAGGCGGCATTGCAGTGCGGTAAAAAATGCCGCATCACAGCACAGCCATGTCGCTGGAGACGTCAATGCCCGAGAAGACCAGTGCGAAATCGTTCGTCGGCAATTTCTTCGAGGATTTCCGCCTCGGTCAGGTCATCCGGCACGCCAGCCCGCGCACCGTGACGACGGGCGACGTGGCACTCTATACGGCTCTCTACGGCACGCGTTTCGCGGTGCAATCGTCCGACGTGTTTGCCCGCATCATCGGCTACCGGCGTGCGCCGATCGACGATCTCCTCGTTTTCCACATCGTTTTCGGCAAGACGGTGCCGGACATTTCCCTGAATGCCGTCGCCAATCTCGGCTATGCCGACTGCCGGTTCCTGTGCCCGGTCTATCCGGGCGCGACGCTGACGACCACGTCCGAGGTCATCGGACTGAAGGAAAACTCCAACCGCAAGACCGGCGTCGTCTACGTGCGCTCGACCGGGCGCGACGACACCGGCCGCGCCGTCATCGAATACGTCCGTTGGGTGATGGTCCGGAAGCGCGACGAGGCGGCGCAGATCCCGGTCGAACAGGTGCCCGTGCTGCCAAAGGTGGTGCCGATCGAGGCTCTGGGCGTGTCTGTACCGCCGATCGACGAGATCTCCTGGGACGACGATGCCGCCGGCTCTCGCCATCGTTTCGGCGACTACCAAATCGGCGAGCGCATCGATCACATCGACGGCACGACGGTCGAAGAGGCCGAGCACCAGTTGGCCACGCGGCTCTATCAGAATCCGGCGAAGGTGCATTTCAACCAATGGGCCGAAGGGCAGGGCCGCTTCGGCCGCCGGCTGATTTACGGCGGCCACGTCATCAGCATTGCGCGGGCGCTCTCCTTCAACGGGCTCGCCAACGCCTTCCACATCGCCGCCATCAACGGCGGCCGGCACGTGGCGCCGCTGTTTGCCGGCAAGACGGTGTTCGCCTGGTCGGAGATCCTCGATAAGACGCGACTGCCTGGCCGCGAAGACATCGGTGCGCTCCGGATCCGCACCGTCGCCACCGCCGACAAGCCGTGCGAAACGTTCCCCGACCGCATTGAGGGGGGCGACTACGATCCCGCGGTTCTGCTCGATCTCGACTATTGGGCGTTGATGCCGCTGTAACGGCCGGGCGCGGACGCCGCGGCCAGCCGATTGGCGTGGCCCGTATCCCGCCCTATTTGCAGGTCTTCTCCAGTTTTTCGATCGCCGCCTTGGCGCCGGTCAGCGGGAAGGTGGCGGCCGCGATGTGCTTGCTGGCGTCCTCGATCGACAGCGTGCCCTCGGATTTCAGCATGTCGGTCAGCACGTCGCCGCGCTTCCATTGAAATTCCATCACGCCGTTCATCGCCTGATATTGGCCGATCACTTCGAGCCGGCGCTTGCCGTCGAAGAAGGCGAACTTCGCCTTGAACTCCATGTTGCCGTCCGGCGGCAGTGCCTCGGCATCGAGCGGCGAATATTCCATGGAGAAGAGCTTGCCGCCGCAGGCAACGTTGAGGCTCGCCGGCTGGTCGCCGGTGCCGACGCAGACCGAAGCCGTCATGCGCGGACCGCCCTCGTCCTCCTGCATCGCCGCCTTCCAGGTGCCGCAGGGAGCGGCCTCAGCAACGGTTTGCATGGACAGGGCAGATGTGATCATGAAAACTGTGGCAAGGGCGAGCCGCATGTGAGGTCCCCGTCGATCCAGATTGAAAAGCGGCAGACCCTGGCCGACGATCAAACCGCCGGCTCGCCGAGAGGGCGCCGCGCAAAAAAGACCTACACCGAGCCACCTGCACAGCACAGAGGGGAACGCCGTGCTTGCTCACTTTCGCATGTTCGCGCACTACAACGCCTGGGCCAATCAGCTCGTCTATGATGCGGCAGGTGCGCTGTCGGATGCCGAGTATCGCTCGGACCAGGGCGCCTTCTTCAAGTCGCTCAATGGCACGCTCAACCACATTCTCGTCGCCGACCGGATCTGGATGCGACGCTTTTCGGGCGAGGGGCCGCAACCGACGGCGCTCGACGAGATCCTCTACGACGATTTTGCCTCGCTGGAGAAAGCGCGCGTGGCGGAAGACGCCCGCATGGTCGCCTTCTTCGATCGGCTGACGATCGCCGAGGCGGGCGCCGACCTGTCATATCGGCCGCTGTTGCCCGGCGCTCCGCCGGCGACGCAACCGATGGCGGAAGCGATCCTACATTGCTTCAATCACCAGACGCATCATCGCGGCCAAGCGCATATGATCCTGACCCGACTGACGGGCAAAGCGCCGGCGATCGATCTCGCTATCTACCAGCGCCAGCGCGGGACGGACCGCGGCTGAGGAGACCCAGGCGAT
>JARLIT010000060.1 GCA_031291575.1 Ancalomicrobiaceae bacterium | reverse complement strand
GTCGGCGGCCTGATGTTCGGCTCGATCGCGCTCGTCGCCGACGGGCTGCACATGAGCACGCATGCGGGCGCGCTATTGCTGGCGGCGCTCGCCTACACCTACGCGCGCAAGCATGCCGATGATCCGCGCTTCACCTTCGGCACCGGCAAGTTCGGCGATCTCGCAGGCTTTACCAGCGCCATTGTCCTGGCGATGATCGCCCTCTTGATCGGCTACGAAGCGGTGTCGCGCTTGCTTGCCCCGGTGCCGATCCATTTCACCGAGGCGATCCTGATCGCCGCCCTCGGCCTCGGCGTCAACGTCGCCAGCGCGTGGCTGCTCGGAAGCGGCCACGATCACGGACATGGCCACAGCCACGGCCTCGCTCACGATGCAGCACACCGAATTGCCATGCCCTCCGGCATCGTCGTCCTCGAGGTGTTCGAGGACGGAGTGCCGCCCCGGTTCCGCTTGCACGCCGAAAACGGTTCGCCACTGGCCGTTGCCACGAGTTCCGTCGAGACGCTCAGGGCGGACGGAACGCGCCAGACCTTCGCCTTCGTCGATCGCGGCGGATTGCTGGAGTCGATAGAGCAAATCCCCGAACCGCACGAGTTCATCGCCGAGGTGCGCCTCGCTGAAGGGGCGCAGTCCGTCAGCTTCGTGGAGCACGAGCATGCCCACGGCAGCACCGCGCGTGACAACAACATGCGCGCTGCCGTCATCCACGTCGTCGCCGACGCCGCCGTCTCCGTGCTCGTCATCATCGGACTGTTGCTGGCAAGCGCCTTCGGCTGGGTCTGGATGGACCCGCTGGTCGGCATCGCCGGGGCCTGCGTGATCGCCAGCTGGTCGTTCGGGCTGATCCGCGACACCGGCGCGATCCTGCTGGACATGAATCCGGATCGGAGCCTGGCGGAAAGACTGCGCCAGACCATCGAGATCGACGGCGACGAACTCGCCGACCTGCACCTTTGGCGGCTTGGCCCCGGCCATCTCGGGGCGATCGTCTCGGTGGCCACCCGCGGGACACGCACTGTCGACGATTATCGCCGCAAGCTGGCCCGCTTCCGCTCGCTGTCGCACCTCACGGTCGAGGTTCGCGCCCTCTAGCCTGGCCGGATTGGAGTAGCATCGGCATGGATGGCCTGACGATCTTTGGTCTTGTTGCCGTGACTGCGATGCTGGTGTGCTACGCGTTGGAGCACCAGAACCGGTGGTTCATTCTGGCCTTCGCCGACGCCGACGCCTGCGGGTGTGGGTCCGTCTACGGCTTTCTGCGGGGCGCTGGGCCTTTCGGCCTGGTGGAGGCGATTTGGGCGGGGGGCGCTGCGGCGATGGGCGAAAGCGGGCCCGAAACGCTGACCCCGCCGGGACCTCGATCTTGTGAAGAGCCCCGCACCTTTCGGCCGTCGCATGGCCACCTTGAGGATGTCCAAGGTGTTCGCCGGCAAGCGGCACGAGCGGCGGTCAGGACTCAGCCAGAATTGATGACACCGGCAGCGATGTCGCCTTGCCTTCGACACAGCTGTGCCTAAATTGGGCTCATGACCGCACTCCGGCGCAACTTTCGTTTCCTCGATGCCGCAATGGCCATGATCCTGGCCATCGCGCTCGTGGTCGCGCCGGCGTATGCCGTTGCCGGGGTCGCGCCCTGTCATGACGGTCCGCAGGCGACGGGCCATGGCGAGCCGACGTCGTTGCAGGCGCATACCCTCCGTTATGACCAGGCGCATTTGGTCACGGCGGCACGAGCCGATATCGGAGCCCAGCCCACTCATCACGATCGGAACTGCTGCCAGTCGGGGTGCCTCGCCTGCTCGCCGTTCCTCGCGCAGACGCGTGACTTGGCCGCTGACGTCGGCTTGGCCCTGCGCTTCAGCCGATCGGCGGATGATCACGGCGAAGGTCTAGCGCCGCCCCCACTTGTTGGCCCCCCTCGTTTCCAGGCGTGAACGCCGGCTGCCGCCGCTCTGTCTTATCGAGCAGGCGTCCTGCAACGCGTGCTGAGGCACGCGCCCACACCCTATGGAAACAGGACCAGATCCATGAACCGTCGTGACTTTCTCTCCTCCACTCTGGCGGGCGCCGCGCTGCTCGCGCCGTCGGCTTACCTCTTCAATCGCCCGACCTGGGCTGCCACCAGCCCGGTCGCAGGCCCGCGCAAGCTGACGATCGCCAGCCGCACCCTCGACATCAATGGCAAGTCCGCCAAGGTGTTCGGGCTTATCGGCCCGGACGGCAAACCGGGGCTCGACTTCGATGCCGGCGGGACATTCGACGTCTCGCTCATTAACGCGCTCGACGAACCGACCCTCATCCACTGGCACGGGCTGACGCCGCCGTGGGCGGACGACGGCGTGCCTGACAATCCGGCTGCACAGCTGAAGCCCGGTGAGACGCGTGCCTACGCGTTTCCGGTCGGCCCCGGCGGCACGCATTGGATGCACGCCCACACCCTGCAGGAACAGAACCTGCTCGCCGCGCCCCTCATCGTACGCACCGCCGAGGACCGCAGGCGCGACGAACAGGAAGTGGTGATCCTGTTGCACGATTTCTCATTTACCCCTGCGGCGGAATTGCTGGCGAAGCTGACCGGCACGCCGGCCGTCGCCGGCAACATGCCGATGGCGCACATGAACCACATGATGCCCGGCACGAACCAGGCCATGCCGATGATGAACCACGATATGCCCGGCATGAACCACCCGATGCCCGGCATGGCGATGCCGGCGCCGGGCGGCATGCAGCAGATGATGCCGGGGATGATGGGCGCCATGGATGTCAACGACATCGACTACGACGCCTACCTCGCCAATGACCGCACGCTCGCCGACCCCGAAGTGACCCAAGTCGAGAAGGGCGGGCGGGTCCGCCTCCGGATCATCAACGGGGCGACCTCGACTGCCTTCACCGTTACGACCGGGGCGCTCGGCGGCGAACTGGTGGCCGTCGACGGGCAGGAGATCGAGCCGGTCGGTGGTTCGGCGTTCCCGATCTCCATGGGCCAGCGGCTCGACATCCGCCTGTCCATCCCGAAGGACGGCGGCGCATTCCCCATCCTGGCGCTGAGGGAAGGCGCTCCCGAACGGGCCGGCATCGTGCTGGCGACCGCCGGTGCGGCGATCAAGAAACTCGCGATCGCCGCCGACACCAAAGGTCCGATTCTTGATGCCGGGCTGGAGCCGCAGCTGCGCGCCATCGCACCGCTCGCCAAGAAAGCTGCGGATCTTCAGGCGCGGCTGACGCTGACCGGCTCGATGGCGGGGTATACCTGGGCGATCGACGGCGGTGACTTGCTAAAGGTGAAGCGCGGCCAGCGGGTCGAAGTCAGCATGGTCAACATGTCGATGATGACGCATCCGATGCACCTGCACGGGCATCATTTCCAGGTCATCGGCATCAACGGGCGGCCGATCTCGGGCGCTGTGCGCGACACGGTGTTCATCCCGCACATGGGCGAGGTGACGGTCGCCTTCGACGCCGACAATCCCGGCCGTTGGCCGCTGCACTGCCACCACCTGTACCATATGGCGACCGGCATGATGACCTTCGTCACCTACGACCAACTCGGCTGAGATGGGTATCTTCCGGGGGTGCCTGCATCCCCGGCACCTCCTTACTGTCCAGCAGAGGTTGAACCAGGCCGCCCTATTGGCCGTCGCTCGCGCTCGTCTTCATGCCGCCGAGGTTATCGAGGATCGGGCAAGCGGGGCGGTGGTCGCCGTGGCAGGCGTCGACCAGGTGACGCAGCGTCCCGGCCATCGACACCATCTCCTCGATGCGGATTTCCAGGTCCTGGAGGTGGGCATGGGCGATACGCCTGACTTCGCTCGAGGGGCGGCTCTTGTCACGCCACAACGCCAGGAGGTCGCCGATTTCCGGGATCGAAAACCCCAGTTTTCGCCCCCGTCGGATGAAGCGCAGCTCGAAGATCTCCTGGTCGCCGTAGTCGCGATAGCTGTTGCCGCGCCGCTGGGCAGCAGGCAGCAAGGCGATCGCCTCGTAGTGGCGGATCATTTTCGCCGAAACTCCCGACAGTCGTGCCGCCTCGCCGATGTTCATGATGCGATCGCCCCTTGACCTTCCAATGATAGGAAGGTTTAGCGATCGATCGACACGCATTCAAGGGGGAACCCGATGTCCGACACGACCAGTACCGATCGCCGGCACCGCCACGATGCCCATGCGGGCCATCACCATGACAGTCCTGCGGGGGATTTGAAGGGGCTCGCCAAAGACCCGGTCTGCGGCATGAGCGTCGACCCAGTCACCGCCAAGCACCGAGCGAGCCACGCGGGCACCGACTATTTCTTCTGCTCGGGCAAGTGCAAAGAGAAATTCGAAGCCGACCCGGCAGCCTATGTGGCGACAAAGCCGAAGGCGGCCGAGGGGCCGAAGGATGCGATCTACACCTGTCCGATGCACCCTGAGATCCACCACGCCGGCCCCGGCGCCTGTCCGATCTGCGGCATGGCGCTGGAGCCGGAGGTCGCCACCGCCGAGACAGGTCCGAGCGCCGACCTGATCGACATGACGCGGCGGTTCTGGGTCGCGCTCGCCTTGTCGGTGCCGGTATTCGTCCTGGAAATGGGCGGGCATCTCGTCGATCTGCACAGGCTCATCGGAGCTCAGACCTCGGGCTGGATCCAGCTCATGCTGGCGACGCCGGTCGTCATATGGACCGGCTGGCCGTTCTTCGTCCGCGCCGGCCAGTCGCTCGTCAGCCGCAACCTCAATATGTTCACGCTGATCGCCATGGGCACCGGCGTCGCCTGGGGCTACAGCGTCATCGCCACGCTCATTCCCGGCGTATTCCCCACGACCTTCCGCGATGTGGACGGATCGGTGGCGATCTACTTCGAGGCGGCCGCGGTGATCACCGTGCTCGTCTTGGTGGGGCAGGTGCTGGAGCTCCGCGCCCGCGAGCAGACCGGCGGGGCGATCCGGGCGCTGCTCAATCTGGCACCGAAGACGGCGCGGCGAGTGAAAGCGGATGGAACCGATGAGGACGTGGGCCTCGACGCCGTCGTCGTCGGTGACAGCTTGCGCGTGCGACCCGGCGAGAAAGTGCCGGTCGATGGCGAGTTGATCGAGGGCCGCAGCGCCGTCGATGAATCGATGATCACCGGCGAATCCATGCCGGTAACGAAAGAGGTCGGCGCGCGACTGATCGGCGGCACGCTCAACCAGTCCGGCGGCTTTGTTATGCGGGCCGGCAAGGTCGGCAACGACACCATGCTGGCCCGTATCGTCCAGATGGTAGCCGAGGCGCAACGCTCGCGCGCGCCGATCCAGCGTCTGGCCGACACCGTCGCCGGCTGGTTCGTGCCGACAGTGATCGGCATTGCCGCCTTCGCCTTCATCGTCTGGGGCGTGTGGGGGCCGGAGCCGCGCCTCGCCCACGGCCTGGTCGCGGCGGTCGCGGTGCTGATCATCGCGTGTCCCTGCGCGCTCGGCCTGGCGACGCCGATGTCGATCATGGTCGGCATCGGCCGTGGTGCGCAGATGGGCATCCTGATCCGTAATGCCGAAGCGCTCGAACGGCTGGAAAACGTCGACACGCTCGTCGTCGACAAGACTGGCACCCTGACCGAAGGCAAGCCGAAGGTCACCGAGGTCGAGACGGTCGACGGTTTCGGCCAGGATGAGGCGATCCGGCTGGCCGCCTCCTTGGAGCGCGGCAGCGAGCATCCGCTGGCGTCCGCGATCGTCGTCGCAGCGCGGGAGCGCAATCTCGCGCTCGGCACCGCCAAAGACTTCGCCAGCCCGGCCGGCAAGGGCGTCACCGGCAGCATCGACGGACGCAAGCTGATCATCGGCAACGGCCGCATCATGGCCGACAGCGGGATCGATGTTGCCGCGCTGGCGCCCAAGGCTGCAGGTTTGAACGGTGAAGGCGCGACCGTCGTGTTCGTCGCGGTCGATGGCCACGCAGTCGGCCTGATCGCCATCGCCGATCCGGTGAAGGTAACGACGCCGGCAGCGCTCGCGGCTCTCAAGGCAGCCGGCATCCGAGTCGTCATGTTGACCGGCGACAACCGGACGACCGCCGAGGCCGTCGCGCGCAAGCTCGGCATCGACGATGTCGAGGCGGAGGTGCTCCCCGAAGCCAAAGCGCTAGTAGTGGCGAAGCTTCGCGGCGAAGGTCGCGTCGTCGCCATGGCTGGTGACGGCGTCAACGATGCACCGGCGCTCGCCGCTGCCGACGTCGGCATCGCCATGGGCACCGGCACCGACGTGGCGATCGAGAGTGCCGGGATCACGCTTTTGAAGGGCGACCTGCAAGGGATCGCGCGGGCCCGGCTGCTCAGCCATGCCACGATGTCCAACATCCGGCAGAACCTGGTCTTCGCCTTCATCTACAACGCTGCCGGCGTGCCGATCGCCGCCGGCGTTCTCTATCCAGTGTTCGGACTGCTCATGTCGCCGGTCATTGCCGCCGCCGCGATGGCGCTCTCCTCGGTCAGTGTTGTCGGCAATGCTCTCAGATTGCGCAAGTCGAGGCTCGAGGTCGGCGCCGCAACCGAAAAACATCCGTCCTGAGGCCGGCAACGAGACGACAACAGACACAACTGGGAGGCCAGCAT
>JARLIT010000348.1 GCA_031291575.1 Ancalomicrobiaceae bacterium | reverse complement strand
GCGCAGGCCGGGCGATCCGGACAATCTGTCGGTTGCGGCGCCTGCCGGGCGCGGTGCCGTCGAATAGGGTAACTACCGATATGATTAGGATGACTATTCAAGCCTGGAGAAGCCTTTCTTAAACATGTTGCGGTATCCGGTTGCGCAACACTGTTCGATTGCAAGCGAGATAATGCCATGACGGAATTGGGTCGGAGCGACAAGGATAGTGGTGTCGCGGAGTTCGATTTCTTTGGATTGGATGCCGGGCAGATCGAGGTTCTGAGAGCCAACAAGGACTATGTCTTGTCGATCCTGCCGGATGCGCTCGACGGCTTCTATGCCCACGTCTCGCAGTCAGGGGAGGCGCGCCGCTTTTTCCGTGACGCAGCCCATATGGCGCACGCCAAGGAAGCGCAGGTCCGGCACTGGTCCGCCATCGCCGAAGGGCGGTTCGATGCAGGGTACAAGGCCTCGGTCACGCGCATTGGCGAAGCCCACCGCAAGATCGGCCTCGACCTCAAGTGGTATGTCGGAGGCTACAGCTATCTTCTGTCGACGCTCATCGGCCGCATCAACAAGGACATGACGGGTGGGTTGTTCCGCGGCGGCAAGGCGGTCAGACGGACAGCGCTGATGCAAGCGTTGACGCAGGCGGCGCTGGTCGACATGCACTTCGCCATCGGCGTCTATGTCGAGGCGGGCGTGCGCGATCGCCGTTCGGCGATCGATGGCATCGCCCAGTCGTTCGAGGCGAGCATCGGCTCGATTTCCGGCGAAGTCGGTTCGGCCGCCGGCGCCATCGCCTCGATCGTCGCCGAATTGGGCGCGGTGTCTCATGTCGCCGAACAGCGGGCGCTCAGCGTCACTCACGGTTCGGAGGAAGCCTCGACCAACGTGCAGTCGGTCGCCGCCGCGACGGAGGAGCTGCTGAGCTCGATCCACGAGATCTCACGTCAGGCTGCCGAGGCCTCGCGCGCCGCCGATCTGGCGGCCACCGACGTCGCCAACACGTCGCGGCAGATCGCAGACCTGAGCCACGCGGCGCAGAAGATCGGCGACGTTGTCGAGCTGATCAATTCGATTGCCGGCCAGACCAATCTTCTCGCCCTGAATGCCACGATCGAAGCGGCGCGCGCCGGTGAGGCGGGCAGGGGCTTCGCGGTGGTTGCCGCAGAAGTCAAGCAGCTCGCCGATCAGACTGCCAAAGCGACGTCCACGATTGCGGAACAGGTGAACGGAATCCAGTCGTCGACCGAGGACGCGGTCTCGGCCGTCGAACAGATTTCGACCGTTGTGGCCAGTCTGACCAGGATCGCCGCAGCGATCGCCTCGGCCGTCGAGGAGCAGGGCGCCGCCACGCAGGAGATCTCGGCCTCGATCCAGCGCGCCGCCGACGGTACGACCATGATTGCCGGCAACATCGTCGAAGTGTCTCGGGCCAACACGTCGGTGGCGACCACCACCAATCAGTTGACGTCTTCGGCGGAGGCACTCAACTCCATCGTCGGCCGCATGCGCGGCGAGATGCAGACGTTCCTCGGCTCGATCCGTCAGGCCTGAACAGGCCGGCGGCAGGCCCTCAGGGCGCATACCAGATGCGGTAGAGCGCGCCGTTGCGGTCGTCGGAAACCAACAGCGAACCGTCCGGCAGCTCGGCCACGTCCACGGGACGGCCGAGATAGCTGCCGGATGGCGTCTTCCATCCTTCAGCGAAGGGGCGCGGCGCCCCGGCGTGACCGTCGGCGGCGATGGGCGTGAACATCACCCGCGCGCCGACCGGCACGGTGCGGTTCCAGGAGCCGTGCTGAGCGGAGAAGATGCCGCCCCGATACTCGGGCGGGAATGCGCTGCCGCGATAGAAGCTCAGCCCCAGATCGGCGGCATGCGCCACCATCTCGACTTCGGGAAACACGACATCGGCGGGCGGCGTCTCGTCGGCGTATTCGCGCGTGCGCGTGTGGCCGCCGCCGTACCACGGAAAGCCGAAGTCGAGCCCGGGCTTTGCTGCCCGGTTCACTTCGCCCGGCGGGATGTCGTCGCCCATCAGGTCGACCTGATTGTCGGTGAACCATAGCGAGCCGTCGGCGGGATTGAAGTCGAGGCCGACGGAATTGCGGATGCCGGTGGCGAAGACGTCGCGGTTCTTGCCGTCGCGGTCCATGCGGAGAATGCCGCCGAGCCCCAGGCGGTGGTACAGCTCCTGCTTCGACTTGGGCGGCACATTGTAGGGCTGGCCGACCGCCACATAGAGCCGGTCGTCGGGACCGATCCGGCAGACGCGGGCACTGTGGGCGTTGCCGATCTCGGCCGCAGGCACCAGAGAGCCGTCGGCGACGATCGCCCGGGCGGAGGGCGCCGGCTCGGCCCGCTGCGCTTCGGCCTGCGGGAAGGCTGTGACGGCATTGGCCTCGGCGAGATAAAGCGTGCCGTCGGGAGCGAAGCAGACGCCGTTCGGAATGCGGTGGGGCCGCCCCGTGTCAAAAGGCGAGACGTGGCGCTCGCCGCCACTCTCCGGTGCGACGCCGACCACATGTGCCGGGCCACGCCACTGGCCGACGAATACCGTTCGGCCGGTCGGCGATACGGCGATCTGACGGGCGCCGGGGACAAGAGCGAAGACCTCGATGTGAAACCCCGGCGGCAGGGTGATCTTCGGCAGGATTGCTTCGACCGCGGCCCGCTGGCTGCCTGTCTGGGGGACGGCCTGCGGTTCGGCGGCTGTCAGCGGCGCCGCGGCGATGAGGGTTGCGGCAAAGGCCAGCATCAGGACATGGCGGGGCATGGAGCGTCCCTGGCTCGGGGTCTGCCGCATTCGGCCATGCGGCTCGCCCCGGCGCCAGTCAGAAGCCCGTGATGTGGCGGCGCGCGGCGGAATGGCCGGTTGGACCGCCACCCCACCGTGCTCCGGGTTGTACCGGACTATTGCGTCATCTCCGGTCCTTCTCCTGCTGCTCGACGATCTTGCGGACCATTTTGCCGAAGATCCGATCACGTGCCCGGCGTTCGGCGAGGCTCGCCGAGTTGAACGCCTCTTCCCGCGCGAGCTTGCGCCAGCGCTCGAGCCGCGCCGCATCGAGCATGCCGGCATCGACGGCGGCACGCACCGCGCAGCCCGGTTCGGTGTCGTGCCGGCAGTCGCTGAAGCGGCAGCGCCCGGCCAGGGTGTGGAGATCGGCGAAGACTTCGGCGATGCCTGCCTCCGCATCTGCCAGCTGCAGCTCGCGCATGCCCGGCGTATCGAGCACTATTGAGCCGTCCGGCACCAGGTGAAGCTGCCGGTTGGTCGTGGTGTGACGACCCTTGTCGTCGTCCTCGCGGATGTCCTGTGTGGCGACGGCCTGTCGTCCCAGGAGAGCGTTGACCAGGGTGGACTTGCCGACACCCGACGAGCCGAGAAAGGCGATCGTGCGGCCGGGCTTCAACCAGTCGGCCAACGCCGCGTTGACCTCCGCGCCGAGCGCATTGACGAGCACGACCTGGACGTTGGCGACGATCTCGCCAGCCGCCGTCGCAAAGCGCTCAGGGTCCGGGCAGAGATCCGGCTTGGTCAGCCCGATGACCGGCTCCGCCCCGGCTTCGAACGCCATGGCGATGTAGCGCTCCAGCCGGGCGACGTTGAAGTCCTGGTTGCAGGACGAGACGATGAAGGCCGTGTCGACGTTGGCGGCGATCAGCTGGACTTGCCGGCCTGTGCCGGGCGCGCGGCGCTTGAACAGGCTCTTTCGCGCCAGCACTCGGCTCGCTACCGGGCGGTCGGCGTCGAACAGCAGCCAATCCCCGACGGTGGCGTCCGGTCTCGGCGGAACGGTCGTGTCGATGCCTTCGCCCTGGACGCTGAGGCCGCTGCGATAGACGGCAACGACGCGGACGGGCGGCGTCCGGGCGAGGTCGTCGATGCTGGTCTGCTGGGCGAAATACGGCTGCCAGCCTAGCCGTTCCATCGGCGTCGGTGCATGCCTGTCAGGACCGCCGTGCGAAGACGGCGGCAAAAATCGGGAAAAATCCCGTGCCATGGGAGGAACTCTCGTGTTCCGGCTGCGGGGCAGCGCCCGCGCCTGGGGTGTCATCCTGGATGAAACTGCAGACCTCTCCCGTCGCTTGCCGATGATCGGCAAACGGCATCTGGATCAGTCTTGCAGCGGGAGGCTCTCTCGCCTCCCCACCTCACCTGGGCATACACTCTCCATGGCTATGCACCCGCCATAGCACAGCCGAGCCGGGCGGCAAAGTCAGGGCTTTCCGGGCTGGCCAGCGGGAAGGCTCGATGGCGGCTAGTGCCCGGGGGGAGACCGGCATCCGATGATGCGTCGGAGAGCCTTTAACGCCCCGTTAACTTAACCCTTCATTAACCATGCACCCGGCAAGAATTGCCCGGCAGGATTTGCCGCGACGGGTGATTTGGAGGGTTCCGATGAGCGATGCGACGGCAGGGTCGGAGACGCCCCAGGCACCGGCTGTTGCGCGGCTTGCCATCCACATTCCGTCCCTGAACGACATTCTGCAGACGGCGCGGCGCGGCGACATCGCGCTCGCCATCGGCGTGATGACGATCCTGATGATCCTCATCCTGCCGTTGCCGGCCTGGATGCTCGACATGGCGCTGTCGATCTCGATCACGCTGTCGGTCTTGATCCTGATGACGTCCCTGTTCATCCAGACGCCGTTGGAGTTCTCCTCCTTCCCGACGGTATTGCTGATCGCGACGATGCTGCGCCTGTCGCTCAACCTCGCCTCGACCCGGCTGATCCTCAGCCATGGCCATGAGGGGACGGCGGCGGCCGGCCATGTCATCGAAGCCTTCGGCAACTTCGTGATGGGCGGCAACTTCGTCATCGGCATCATCGTCTATGCGATCCTGCTGATCGTCAATTTCATCGTCATCACAAAGGGTTCCGGCCGCATCGCGGAAGTGGCGGCGCGCTTCACCCTCGATGCCATGCCCGGCAAGCAGATGGCGATCGACGCCGACCTCTCGGCCGGCCTCATCGACGAGAAGGTCGCCAAGCAGCGGCGCAAGGACCTCGAAGACGAATCCTCGTTCTTCGGCGCCATGGACGGCGCCTCGAAGTTCGTGCGCGGCGATGCCATCGCCGGGTTGATGATCACCTTCATCAACGTCTGCGCCGGCATCGTCATCGGCGTCATGCAACAGGGGATCACGCTGGCGGAAGCCGGCCATTCCTACACGCTTCTGACCGTCGGTGACGGCCTCGTCACGCAGATCCCGGCGCTGATCGTCTCTGTCGCCGCCGGCCTCCTCGTCTCCAAGGCCGGCGTCTCCGGTGCTGCCGACAAGGCGCTCCTGAAGCAGTTCTCCGGCTATCCGAAGGCGCTCGGCATGTCGTCGGCGGTGATGATCGCCCTGTCGCTGCTGCCGGGCATGCCGACGATCCCGTTCCTGTCGCTTGCTGCCGCCGCCGGCCTGCTGGCGATGTTCGCCGAACGGGGACATCGCGAGGCGGCACAGGCGGAGGTGACGTCAACGGCGGTCGCTGCCGCCGAGGCGCAGGCCGCCGCACCGAAGGAGGAGCATGCTACCGACCTCCTGAAGATGGATGATCTGAGGATTGAACTCGGCTATGCGCTGTTGACCCTCATCAATGGGCCCGACGGCACCGACAGGCTCACCGAGCAGATCCGGGCGCTCAGGCGGCAGTTCGCTGCCGACATGGGCTTCGTCATGCCGCGTTGCCGGCTGTTGGACAACGTGACGCTCGCCTCCAACGAATATGTCATCAAGGTCAAGGAGGTGGAATCCGGTCGCGGCATCCTCTTCCCCACCCAGTTCATGGTGATGGATCCAGACGGCCGGCCGATCGAACTTCCGGGCACGCATACCACCGAGCCGACCTTCGGGCTTCCGGCGACCTGGATCGACGCGGGGTTGAAGGAGGAGGCGGCGATCCGCGGGCTGACGGTGGTCGATCCGGCAACCGTGCTGTCGACCCATCTGACCGAAGTGCTGAAGGCGAACGTCGCCGATCTCATCTCCTATGCCGACGTGCAGAAGCTGTTGAACGATATGTCGAAGGAGCAGCGCAAGCTGGTCGACGACATGGTGCCCGGGCAGATCAATGTTTCCGGCATTCAGCGCGTGCTGCAGGCCCTTCTGACCGAGCGGATTTCAATCCGCGACCTGGCGACAATTCTGGAAGGCATTGCCGAGGCAGTCGGCTTCACCCGCTCGGTGCAGGGCATCGCCGAACATGTGCGCATGCGTCTGTCGCGCCAGCTGTGCGCCGCCAACTTGTCGATGCAGGGCTTCCTGCCGCTGATTTCGCTGTCTCCCGCCTGGGAACTGGCCTTCGCCGAATCGATCGTCGGCGAAGGCGACGAGCGGCACCTCGCCATGGCGCCGTCGAAGCTCGGCGAATTCGTCAACGCCGTGCGCCACGCCTTCGAGGAGGCGGCGCAATTGGGCGAGATCCCGGTGTTGCTGACGTCGCCCGGCATTCGCACCCACGTGCGCTCGATCGTCGAGCGCTTCCGCCCCTCGACAGTGGTGATGAGTCAGGCCGAGGTGCACCCGAGGGTGAAGCTGAAGACGGTCGGGCAGGTATAGGCCAGACACTCGCATCGCGGCCGAGTATTCCGCGCTGGCTCGAGCGCATGGAGGAGTGGCCCGGACTGGCGGAGCCCCCTGGGCGAAAGTCGTCGATCTCGCCAAGGTCGCCTGAGCGCGGGAATTCGGCGCCCGAGGCTGCGTCGCTCCGAGGCAGGCCTCGGCCTTCTCGCTCGCACAGGAGGAATGCTGCTATTGGGCTGCTTCGCTCTTGGCCGATTTGCCGGGAACGAGGGCGGAGCAGACGCGATTGCGCCCTTCCGCCTTGGCCCGATAGAGCTGGCGATCGGCGGCCGACACCATGCGGTCGAGCGATCCGGCGCGCACATCGTCGCTAGTGCCGATCGAGATGGTGACGGCGAGCCCGGGTTGGATGGTCGTCCAGTCGAATCCCTCGATCGCCCGGCGCAGCCGCTCGCAGCAGTCGACGGCCGCCGCGAGATCTGTCTCGGCAAAGGCGAAGATGAACTCCTCGCCGCCATAGCGCGCAACGAGATCGTTGGCGCGCAATTCCCTCTGCATCAGTTCGGCGATCTGGCGCAGTACGGCGTCGCCGATGGTGTGCGAAAAGGAATCGTTGATGTTCTTGAAATGGTCGAGGTCGCCGACGGCGATGGCGAGCGGCCGGCCGTGTCGGCGGGCCAGAGCGAACATCCGTTCGGCGGCTTCGTCGAAATAGCGACGGTTATTGAGCTGGGTGAGCCCATCGCGGGTGGCGAGGTCGCGCAGCCGCTCGGCCTGTTCGCCGATGGTGCGGTTCTGCTCCTTCAGCTTGGCATGGCTGAGGGCGAGTTCTTCGCTCATCTCGTTGAAGGCGCGGGCGAGAACGCCGACCTCGTCGTTGGAGTTGATCGACACTGTCTGGACCAGTCGGCCGTCGCGAATATTCTGGACCGCGGCGGTCAGTTGGCGCAGCGCCCGGCTCATGCGGTTGCCGAAGAACAGGCCAAGCGCGATGCCGATCGCGGAAGCCGCGGCAACGCCGATCGCCAGCGATTGCCACATGGCCTCGATATAGCTGCGGTCGGCACCCGAGAGGTTGATCCTGCCCTGCGGCAGGGCGTAGGCGACGATCTTGCCGTGGATGTCGATCGGGATGGCGTGGACGCGCTCCTCGTGCGGGACGATGCGTCCGGACTGGTTCGGCGGATTGAGTACGTGGCCGTCGTGGTCGAACAGGATGAAGATGAATGGTGGCGTCCCGCGCGGTCCGTCGGGCGAACGGACGGCCGGTGGCGGCACATCGGACGGAAGATCCGAGCCGAATTGGCCAGGGGGTAGGTCATGCTGACCTGCCGGTCCGGTGCCTGCGTCGCGCGGGCCACTCCAAGGCGTGATGGCGAGGGCATCGACGGCGTCGCCCTTGTCGAAAGCCGTCCCCTGGATCGCGGAGCCGTTCGGGTCTGTGCCGGTCCAGCGTCGGATCAGCGATGCGTCGCGGCGCTGGATGAAATGATGGAGCGATTCAACCTTCTGGCCGTCTTCCCAGGAGCCGTAGGTCAGCCAATAGGCGGCGATGTCGCCACGGAAATTGCGGGCGGATCTGGCAAGCGCGATTGCATCGAACCGTTGCATCAGCAGTTCGTGTGCAACGACGCCGACAATGCCGACGGCGATGGCAATATTGATGAGTAGGGCCAAAATAAACTTGCTGCGAATCGCCATGCGACCTCCG
>JARLIT010000347.1 GCA_031291575.1 Ancalomicrobiaceae bacterium | reverse complement strand
TGTCCGACCTTCACCTCGGCGCTGCCGATCTGCCCCGGCTGCGTGGCGGCAACAATGGGAAGCTGGGTGGTCCAGCCGGACAGCTCAGCCGGTAGCGGCACGGCGTCCTCCGGACATTTCACCTGCATCGCCTCTTGTGCGGCGGCGGCACCGGGAACGGCCAGGACGAACAGCAGGGCGAGTGTGGACAACGGGGTTGCACGGCGCATGGCTTTCTCCCAAAGGTGACGCGCTATATAGTTTTGATATATTGCGATCGGTCAATCAGGGAAATGCCGTTGCATCTGCGTCACCTCGATTTGCCGAGGCACATCACCATCAGCGCGATATGTATTCAAAATCTGGGACGATGCGCCAGTCCCATGACTTGTGTAGTGGACCGAACTCGCTCATATAAACTTGATTTGAAAAGCAAATGAACGACGGCGGAGACGGGATCAGGGTGGTTCGACCGGCTTCGCAGCGACGGTAGCGCGGGGCTTACGTGGCGATTTCTGCAATATAGGCATACGGGTAATTACCTGTATGTCATCGTATTTCTGTCGCAAGAAGCAACAGACATTCGAAGTGCGACTATTGTATCAAAATTGCATCACGTAGCCGAAAACTAAGCGTCGATACGGCGATGATTTCCGCATATATATTTAGAATTGGCAGTCAAAATTCCGCATCCGTTCCGCATTCCTGGGGCGATATTGCCAAAACGTCGAATATTTGCACCACGGGCGCAAAAACCCTGTTGCCAGGAAATGCCCGGCAAACTAACCATTCGCTATGTATTAATAATTCATAACGAAGTGAAACCGGCGGGCACACCGCCAGCATAGCGGCGTCGAAGAGGCATGCGGATCGCGCCCGCTTCGGCGCGTCACAGGGGGCCAGGCATGAAAGTGAAGAGTACCGGCACGCTCGCCTTGATCGGGGCGGCAGTGGTTTTGCCGCCGCTGGCGGCCAATGCTCAAGAGCCAGATGTCTACAATCTCGGCGAAATCCACGTCACAGCCTCCACCGATCGGCTGCAGCAGTTCGATCAGTTCGGCGGCGCGGTCGTCTCCAACACTCAGATGGCGACCTATGGCAAGGACTCGCTCGACAAGGCCGTGGCGCTGGTGCCTGGCGTCAATGCGTCGACGAGCGGCAACCAGCGCAACGAGACCAACATCTATGTGCATGGCTTCGATCGCTGGCAGGTGCCGCTGTCGATCGACGGCATTCCGATCTACCTGCCTGCCGATAATCGGCTCGACTTCTCTCGCTTCCTAACCGGCGATGTCTCGGAAGTGCAGATCGCCAAAGGCTACGCCTCCGTGCTCGATGGCCCTGGTGCGATGGGTGGATGGATCAATCTCGTCACCCGCAAGCCGTCGAAGCCGTATGAGGGCGAGCTGCGTACCGAAGTCGATTTCGGCAACAATGGCGCCTACGACGGAATCAAGACCTACGGCCGGGTCGGCATGCGGCAACCCGACTATTACCTGCAGGCCAGTGGCACGTGGCGGAACATGACCGGCTGGGAATTGCCCGGCGGGTTCAATGCGACCAGCGTTGAAAACGGCGGGCGGCGCGACTGGTCGGCGTCCCGCGATTGGAACGCCAACTTCAAGGCCGGCTACACACCGAACGGTACCGACGAATACTCAATCAGCTTCATCCGGCAGGAAGGCGTCAAGCACGCGCCCTACAACGTCGATCCGACAGCCAACAACAAATATTGGAGCTGGCCGTGGTGGAACGTGCAGACGTTGTCGAGCGCGACGACCACTGCCATCGGCGACGATTCCTACGTCAAGACCAAGCTGTATTGGGAAACCTTCGCCAACGCGATCGACATGTACGACAACGCGGCCCAGACCCAGCAGTACTCGACCAGCGCCGAACACTCCGAGTATAACGACTGGGCTCTGGGCGGGTCGGTCGAAGCCGGCCACAACTTCGGTACGCTCGACACGCTGAAGGCGGCACTGCACTATCGCCACGACGTACACACCGAGTGGAACCAGTATTTCGTCGATCAATACGGTCTGAACCAGGCATCGACGGTCAAAAGCAAGACCTGCCTGACCAGCGCGACCGTCTACTACACCTGCTTCGGCGAGCCGCGGCAATCGGACGTTCTCGACACGTATTCTGCTGCGCTCGAAAATACCTATCACCTGACCAACAATATCGACTGGGTACAGGGCGCTAGCTATGACTACCGCACCGTTTCGACAGCAGATGACTATTCACTCGGGCAAATGAACAAAGGTACCTACTATCCGCCCTCCTGGATTCACTACGCCACGCCGGAGATGCACGCATTCAATTGGCAGACGGCAGCGATCTGGCGCTATAGCGATACGTCCAAGCTGTACGCCAACGTGTCCGACCGGACCCGGTTCCCGACGGTGTTCGAGCTCTACAGCAGCCGCTTCGGCACAGCGGCTTCCAACCCCGACCTGAAGCCAGAGCGCGCCATCAACTTCCAGCTCGGCTGGACGACGGCCTTTGCGCCGAAGAGCCAGTTTTCGGTCGACGTCTATTATGCCCGCATCCTCGACCTGATCCAGTCGCTGCCTACGGGTCAGATCTACACCGATCCGATCACCAAAAAGCAGTCGGCCATTACCCAGAACCAGAACGTCGGCAATGGCTATCGTTATGGCGTCGATCTCAGCGCCGACTATTTCGTCAACGATCAACTGACGGTCGGCGGCAATCTCTCGGCCATCAAGAATGATGTGACGAACCCGAGCGTCTCCAACTTCCAGCTGACCGGCATTCCCGGCTTGAAGGGGATGGTCTATGCCTCCTATGCCCCGATCGAAAAGCTCACGCTGACGCCGAGCGTCGAATTCGCCAACACGCGCTGGACATCAAAGACGATCGGCACGACGACCACCTACTTCACCACCGGCGCCTATGTGCTGGCCAATCTGTCTGCCGAATATCAGGTTCACCAGAACCTGAGCGTCTCGGCTGGCGTCCGCAATATCTTCGATCAGAACTACTATGAGTCCTGGGGATACCCCTCACAAGGCCAAAACTACTTTGTCGCAATGAAGGCGACCTTCTGAGGTTCCCCGTACGGCTGCCGGCGCTGGATCCTCGCAAGGCGGTCCAGCGCCTGTCGCCGTCCCATCCCGCCGATTGGCTGGCCCGACGCGGTCGCCCGCCGATCCGGCACGTCATTGACCGAAGGACATGAGCGAATGGATCCAGTCGCGATTTCCCCCATCGCGCTTTTCCTGCAGGCCGGCATCGTCGGCAAATCGGTGATGCTGCTGCTCCTGGCCATGTCCGTCTGGTGCTGGGTGTTGATCTTCGTCGTCGCCGTCTCGGTCGGCAGATTGCGCAGGGCCGTCGGCACCGCCCGCGCCGCCCGGGCTTCGCCGATGGTCGACCCGATCCTGACCGCCGGCGCGGCCGCCGAACGCCTCACCATCCCCGGCGAGACGGTCGGCGAGCGCCGCTCGCGCGTTCAGGAGACGATGAACCGCGGCGGCCGGATCCTGATCGCGCGCATTGAGGGCGGATTGCCCAACATGGCGGTGATCTCCTCTGTCGCGCCGTTCATTGGCCTGTTCGGCACGGTCTGGGGCATCATCACCGCCTTCTCGGGGATCGCCGAAGCCAAGGACACCAGTCTGGCCGTCGTCGCTCCGGGCATTGCCGAGGCGCTCGCTGCGACGGCCATCGGCTTGGCGGCGGCCATTCCGGCTTCCTTCGGCTACAGCTATCTCGGCGGAGCGCTGGGGCGTGCGGCCGCGGACCTCTACAACCTGATCGAGGAGCGGAGCGTCGCCATCCTGGCGCGCCCGGCCGCGGGAAAGGAGGCCGCCTGATGGCTTTTCAAGCCTCGCAGAAGGACGGTTCGACCCTCTACCGCCCCCTCGCCGACATCAACGTCACGCCCCTCGTTGATGTCATGCTGGTGCTGCTCATCGTCTTCATGATCACCGCGCCGATGCTGGCGGCGGGCATGAAGGTCAATCTGCCGCAGGCCAAGGCCGCAATGCCGCTGAAGCCGCGCGCTCCGGTCGTGGTCACCATCAGTAAGGATGGCCAGATCCAGGTGAATGGAGCCGACACCGCCACCGAGGTGCTGGTCGACACGATCCGGGCTCGGCTCGTCGGTGCCGATGACGACGTCATCCATCTGCGCGGCGACCGGGAGGCAGCTTACGGCACTGTCGTCGCGGTGATGGATCAGCTGGCGACGAACGGCCTCGTCAAACTGGCGATCATCTCCGACCGCCGTGACCAGACGCCGATGGCGCCTCCGGGCGCGACTGGCTCCGGTATCGACACCGCTGTCCCGGGATCGGCCGCACCGACGGCGCAAGGGGGCGGGCCGAAACCTCAGGCGACGGCGGCCGCGACGGCTCCGGCCATGCCCGCCACTCCGCCACCGTCGGCAGGGGACGCGCATTGAATGGGCCCATTCGTGTGACGCCGGAGCGCCGATCCGGCGGCGGCGTCGCCGGGACGCCGAGGCTCAAGTCCGATCTCAGCCGCCGGCCGCCGATGCACCTTCCCTCGGGCCCGGGCGCCGTCCGCCCGCCGTGGCTTTGGGCTGCCGCCATCCTAGGTGCATCGGGGCTGCATGCTGGGGCGATCGGCATCCTGTCGATCGTCCGGGTCGAGCCTCCACCCGCGATCGAAACGATCGAGCTGAGTGTCGTCGCCGAAGGCGAGCCGATGACAGCAGAAACCAGGCAGCAGGACGCCGCGCAGGCAGCCGCGCCGCAGGAGGAACCCGCGCCTTCCCCGCCCGAGTTGCCGGCGCCAAAATCGGAACCGGCCGCTTCCGAGACCGACCATCCGCGGACAATAGCTGAAACGCCGCCTCCGGCGGTCGAGACTCCACCTGTTGAATCGCTTCCCCCCCCGACTGAGCTCGCCGCGGAGGCGGCGGCGCAGCCGCCAGTGCCATCTGTGGCGACCCCGTCACCGCCCGAGCCCGCTGCGCCTCCGCCCAGTGAGATCCCACCGCCGGTCGTCGAGCCGCCGCCGACCGACCCGTTACCGCCGCCGAGCAAACCGGTGGAGGAGGCGCTGCCGGTCCCGTCTCTGCCTGAGCCGCAGGCGCCGCAACCGGTCACGCCACAATCGCCGCCTCCGGAGATCGCGCCTCCGGAGCCACAATCGACAGCCGCGCCGGTCATCCAATCGCCACTGGAGCAGCCAGTGCCGCGGCCTCCGACGCCTCCGGTGCCGCCGCAGTCCCCGAAGCCGCAGCCCTCTCCCGCCCATCCACCCATCGGCCACACGATCAAGCCTCGGCCGAAGCACGAGCCGCCGAAGCAGGTCGTGCCGCGCCCGATCGCCAAAGCGCCGACCGGGGAGCAGCCGGCCTCAGAGGTCCATAAGACCGGCGTCCCGGAGGGCAAGATGGTCGAGCGGGGCATGACGCGCGAAACCTATGCAGCGATCGTCAACGCCGAGATCAACGCTCACCGCTTCTATCCGGAATCGGCTCGCGCCGCTGGCATCACCGGCCGCGTCGTCGTTGCCTTTGCGATCGGTGCGTCCGGCACCGCAGCGGGGATCACGATTGTCTCCTCATCGGGCAACGCCGGGCTGGACGATGCCGCTCGGCAAGCCGTCAGGGCGGTTCATGCCCCGCCCCCGCCGGGCGGGTCGTTCTCGGCGAGCAAGACCTTCAGCTTCAGTCTGCATTGACCGACCACGGTTCCTGCTGTCCACCGCCGGGCTCGGCGACAACTTCACAGCCGGCTCACCACTCGTCCATTCGATTCTCGACTCCTGGCCGAGCCTGATCGTGGTCGGATCACGCGCCCGATGGCGACGCCGGGCTGGTGAGACGGCCAACGCTTCCGCAATCAGACTGCAAGGAGACGGCGATGCGCCGGCTGAACGCCAAGCTCGCCAAGATCCGGGCCGGGCACTATGCCAAAGGCGATTTCATCATTGCCGACGCAAACGACGCCGATAGGTCTACCCCGGTCCCGGGAAGCGGGCCGCGCTGCCGGCGGCGATGCCGCGGCGTCTTGCCACTCCGCTGCAGATCGCCCCATTGGCCGACATGGTGTAGTAGATTTCACGGATTTCTTCAGTCATTTCAGTCAGAACGGCGCTATGCAAAACAAAACGAGCCGATGCCATAATGTAAAAAATTGCATGGTAATTTGTTGAATCGGCTTAGCACGGATAGCTTCGGCCGTGCATAATCTCCTACATAGAGCCCAGCAAGCCTCTCGGGGTTTGCGTGTAAAGCGGCCCGGGAGGAAAGCTATGAAGGTAAGAGCCGTCGTTCTCGAGGGCATCGGAGACATTCGTCTTCGCGACATTGAAGTGCCTGGCACGTTGGAGCCGGCCGACAACGAAGTGCGGATCGCCATCAAGACCGTTGGTATCTGCGGAAGCGATGTCCACTACTACAAACATGGTAGGATTGGGGATTTCGTCGTCAACGAGCCAATGGTGCTCGGGCATGAGGCTGCAGGTATTATCACTGCGGTCGGTGCTCATGTTTCGGACCTCAAAGTGGGCGATCGCGTCTGCATGGAGCCGGGCATTCCCGACTTCGGCTCGCTCGAAACTCTTGAAGGTCATTACAATCTCGATCCGGCCGTGCGCTTCTGGGCAACGCCGCCGATCCATGGCTGCCTGACGCCCGAAGTTGTCCATCCGGCCGCCCTCACCTACAAGCTGCCCGACAATGTCAGCCTGGCCGAAGGCGCCATGGTTGAGCCATTAGCGATCGGTGTCTACGCCGCCGCAAAGGCGGAGATCCGTCCCGGCGATGTCGCCGTCGTCGCCGGTGCCGGCACGATCGGCATGATGGTGGCCTTCGCTGCGCTTGCCAGCGGCTGTTCCGAAGTCATCGTCAGCGACATGGCCACGGCGAAACTCGACCTCATCGCCGGCAGCCCGGGCATCGTTGTCGTCGACCTCAACAAGGAGAAGCTCGCCGATGTGGTGGCAGCCCGCACGGCTGGCCGCGGCGCCGACATCTTCTTCGAAGCGAGCGGCAGCCTGCACGCCTTCGACGACATGATGGACGTCGTCCGTCGCAACGGCCGGATCGTGCTGGTCGGCATGCCGCAGGGCCGCGCCCCGCTCGACGTCGTGGCGCTGGAGGTCAAGGAGATCTCGCTCACCGGCATATTCCGCTATGCGAACGTCTGGGATCGCACGCTCAATCTGCTCGGGTCCGGCAAGATCGACCTGAAACCGCTGATCTCGGCCAGCTATCCGTTCGACCAGTCGATCGCGGCGTTCCAGCGAGCTGCCGCACAGAACCCGTCGGACGTCAAGGTCCAGATCACTCTTTGATAGGGCTGCTCTGACGCAGAACGCTGAATTGGCGCAACAGAGGGCATACATCATGAATGTAAAGCCTGTTCTCGAAGTCATTCAGGCACCGCTTGAGCGGACGTTCCGCGTCTACGCGCACGACTATCCGTTCACATACTCGGGGTGGCATCACCATCCCGAGTATGAACTGCACCTCATTCGCCGAAGCTGTGGCCACTTCTATGTCGGAACCTACGCTGGCGAGTTCGGGCCGGGAAACCTAGTGATGACAGGCCCGAACCTGCCGCACATGTGGGTATCCGACGGCAACGACCGGGACGCCGACGGTCTGATTGCCGGACGCGACCTCGTCCTGCAATTGAGCGCCGGCTTCGTCGAGCGTTGCCTTGCCGAATTTTCGGACTGTGCGGGCTTGAACGTGCTCGTCGAGGCGGCGCGGGCCGGCATCGAATTTTCGGCGGACGCTGCTGGGAAAGCGGCGCAGATCTTGGAGACGCTGTTGACTGCCGGCGGCTTCGAGCGGATGGCATTGTTTTTCGGCCTGCTCAGGATCCTGGAGGCCGATCGCGAACGAAAGTCGCTGTCGCTGCAGGGCGCGGACCATCAATGCGCGCAGCCCAAGCGCCTTGAGAGGATTCTCGCCTACATTGCGGAGAATTTCGACCGCTCTGATTTGTCTTGCCGGCAAGTGGCCGAAGTCGAAGGTATGGGATTGCCAGCCTTTTCAAGGCTGTTCGAACGACACATAAAGTGTAGCTGCATCGAATACATAAATCACCTGAGGATATACAAGGCCTGTCAACTTCTGGCGGAGACGGATGACCAGATCACGTCGATCGCCTTGGAGGTCGGATACGACACGTTGTCGACGTTCAACCGCAACTTCATGCGGCTGAACGGGCGAACGCCGTCGGCATTCCGGGCAGAGAGACGGCCTGTCGATCCCGCCGCACTGACGGCCAAGAAGCAGGTGGACGAGGGAGGATGGGAGCAATGTTCATCGGAGTCGACTGCGGAACGCAGGGCACCAAAGCCCTCGTCATCGACGAGAACGGACGCGTTCATGGCCGCGGGCACGCCACCCACAGCCTGATCGAGCGTGACAGCGGAGCCCGCGAGCAGCACCCGTCGATCTGGGTGGAGGCCATGGTTACGGCCGTGCGCATGGCGCTCGCCGAAGCAGCCGTGCCCGCAAGTTCGGTCCGGTGCCTCGGCGTCTCGGGTCAGCAGCACGGCCTTGTCGTCCTTGACGCTGCCGGCGCGGTGATCCGCCCGGCCAAGCTCTGGAACGATACGGAAACTGCACCGGACAATGAGCGGCTCGTCGCCGCCTTGGGCGGTCCGGCGGCCTGGTACGCCAAGGTCGGCATCATCCCGCTGACCGGCTACACGATTTCCAAGCTTGCGTTCCTCGCCGACCGCGAACCCGACAACTTCGCTCGCATCGCGCACATCCTGTTGCCGCACGACTATCTGAACCATTGGCTTACGGGCCGTTTCGTCGCCGAATACGGCGACGCCTCGGGGACCGGCTTCTTCGACGTGCGGACGCGCACGTGGGCGCCAGAGGTGTTGTCGCTGATCGACCGGGGCAGCGGCCATCTCGCCGCAGCTCTGCCCGAACTGCTCGCGCCTGACGCCATCGTCGGGCCGCTGACGTCGGCAGCCGCCGAGGCACTCGGCCTCTCCACGCAGTGTCTGGTGGCGGTTGGCGGCGGCGACAACATGATGGGCGCCGTCGGCACCGGCAACGTGCGCGAAGGCGTGGTGACGATGGGCCTCGGCACCTCGGCCACCGTCTATACTTATTCCGACACACCCGTGCTCGATCCCGTCGGGGCGGTCGCGCCGTTCTGCTCGTCGACCGGTGGCTGGCTGCCGCTCGTCTGCACCATGAACGCCACCAACGTCACGTCAGGCGGTGCGCATCTGCTTGGCCGCGACATCGGCTTTGTCTCAGAGGCGCTCGACGCGACGCCACCCGGCGCCGGCGGCATCACCATGCTGCCGTTCCTGAATGGCGAGCGCACCCCCGATCTGCCGACGGCGCGCGGCTCGCTTCTCGGCCTGTCCGCCGTCAACATGACGCCGGAGAACCTGATGCGAGCCATGGTCGAGGGTGTGACCTTCGGCGTGCTGGCTGGGCTCCATCGCATCATGGGCGACCGGGCACCCGAGCGCGTGTTCATGATCGGCGGTGGCGCCCGCGCCAAACCGTGGCGGCAGATGGTGGCCGATATGACCGGCGCCGAGATCGTCGTGCCGGCCAGCGACGAGGCTGGATGTCTCGGAGCGGCCATCCAGTCCATCTGGGCCAGTGGGCGGGCCTCGGGAGCAGGCGAAGACATTGGCGCCATCGCCGACCGTTGCGTTGCCCTCGATTCCAGCAAGACGACGGAACCCATCGCGGGTCGCAAGGCGGCCTACGACGAGGCGTTCGCAACCTATAAGGCGCGGCTCACTCAGATCCACGGTGTGACGTGAGCTAGTAACGATGCCCACGCCAACTCGGGCCCGATGACCGGGAACCCCGATTAGCGCGGACTTCCGGGCGCGGCTGGATGGCGGCGCCACACCAACGATCCGAGCTCGCTGCTGCACCGTTCGGGGCGCAGACAGCGGCCTCGAGCCCGACGACCATTCTGCGCAAATCACGCGAAGACCCATCCATGCCGCACGGAGCGGGAGCATGACCCGGACCACTCTCCTTGAAGTCAAGAACATCGGCAAGTCGTTCCCGGGCGTGAGAGCGCTCGATGACGTCTGCTTTTCTGTCAGGGAAGGCTCCGTGCATGTTCTCTGCGGCGAGAACGGTGCCGGCAAGTCGACGCTGATGAAGATCATCAACGGTCTCTACCAGCCGGACAGCGGGGAGACCTTCATCCGCGGCCAAAAAGTCACGATCGATTCTCCGATCAAGGCCGGCGAACTCGGCATTTCGATGATCTTTCAGGAGCTGAACTACACGCCGGAAATGACCATCGAAGAAAGCCTGTTCGTTGGGCGCTGGCCAAAGAAGCGGTTTGGCCAAATTGACTGGAAGACCATCCGCACGAGGACGCTCGAGCTGCTGCAGCAGGAGAACCTCGCGTACGATCCGGAAACCAAGCTGAAGGATCTATCGATCTCCAATCTGCAAATGCTGGAAATTCTCAAGGCGATTTCCCGCGACGCGGACATCATCATCATGGATGAGCCGACGTCGTCGATCACCAACAAGGAAATCGAGATCCTGTTCGAGAAGATCAACGATCTTCGCTCCCGCGGCAAGGCGATCGTCTATATCTCGCATAAAATGGATGAAATCTTTCGGATTGCCGATGATATCTCGATCTTGCGCGACGGGCGGGTTGTCGAGACCAGGCCGAAGGAGCAGTTCGACATCGACTCGGTCATCGCCCTCATGGTGGGACGCGCCCTCGACCACGGCTATCCGAAAGAGGAGGTGCCGCGCGGCGACATCGTTCTGGAGGTGGAAAACTTCAGCGGTCCCACCGGTTTCGACAACATTTCCTTCAACGCCAGAAAAGGCGAAATCGTCGGCTTCGCCGGCCTGGTCGGAGCGGGCCGCAGCGAGGTCATGCGGGCGCTCTTCGGCCTCGACGAACACTGGCATGGAAGCGTAAAGGTCCATGGTGTGCCCGTCAAAATACGTTCGGTGCAGGACAGTATCAAGAATGGCGTGGTGATGCTGTCCGAAGATCGCCGGCGCTATGGCATCGTACAAGTGCGCGATGTCAAAGAAAATGTGACGCTGGCTTCGATGGGTGAATTCTTCCACGGTGGACGCCTGCATGGGGCGAAGGAAAGAAACCGCGTCGAGGAAATTTGCGCCAAGATCAATGTGAAAATGGCCTCCATCGATGTCCAGGTCAGTACATTGAGCGGCGGTAACCAGCAAAAGGTCGTCCTGTCGAAGTGGATGTTGCGCAACCCGGATATTCTTATCCTGGATGAGCCGACACGCGGTATCGACGTTGGCGCCAAGGTCGAAATCTATAAGTTGATGACGGCTCTCGTAAAGGAAGGCAAGTCCATCATCGTGGTGTCTTCCGAACTGCCCGAGCTGATCGGCATGTGCGACCGCATGTATGTCATGGCGGGGGGAAGAATAACCGGAGAACTTGCGCGACCGGACTTCTCCCAGGAGACGATCATGCGGTACGCGATGAATATGCTCAAGCGGGCAAGCTGAAAACAATCGGGCAGACGAGATCAAAAGGCGAGGATGATGGGCAACCTGATCACAAGAGAAAAATGGCAGACGATCAAGTCGCGATATTCCATCTACTTGGTGTTGATCGTGATGATCGTCGCCTGCAATCTGCTGAACGAGAACTTTCTCTCTTCGCGGAATATTGCGAACATATCTGCCCAGATCTCGGTCACGACCATTCTGGCTTTCGGTGAAACACTGCTGATTATCGGCGGATTGCTGGATCTGTCGTGCGGATCGGTGCTGGCGCTGGCGGGTGTGATGTCCGTCTATATCTACAAGGAAACGGGCTCGCTGCCTGTAGCCTTCGGTGTCGGCTTGTTGTTTGGCGTAGCGTGCAACTACATCAACGGCATTCTGGTCTGGACCTTCACAATTCCAGCGTTTATCGCAACGCTGGCGATGATGACCGTGGCGCGTGGTGTGGCACTCCTCTTCACGCGCGGCCAGAATATCTACCAGATCAGCGATTATGTCTGGTTCGGTCAGGGCCAGATCGGGTTCGTGCCGATCCCGGTCATCTTCATGGTCATTGTCGGTATTCTGACCTGGTATATCCTCGGCCACACAAGCTTTGGCCGATCGCTATATGCGGTTGGCGGCAATGAGGAAGCGGCCCGGGCGTCCGGAATCAACATCGGCCGGATCAAGATTGGGGCTTACCTCATCAACGGCGCCTTCGTCGGGCTGGCCGGCATCCTGATGATGTCCCGAACCAACGTCGGCGCTCCCAACTCCGGTCAAGGTTACGAGTTCGAAGCTCTGACGGCCGCAATCATCGGTGGAACAAGCTTTTCCGGCGGCCTCGGAACCGCGGGCGGAACGCTCGCTGGTGCGTTCATCGTGGGATTCCTCAACAATATCATGAACCTGACGGGTGTCGACTCGTACCTGCAGCAGGTCATCAAGGGTGCCATCATCGCTCTGGCCGTCGGCTATGACATGTGGGCCAAAATGAACCGCACCAAGAAGACGCTTGGTGCCGCAAGAATACCGAATGAGCCGAAGGAGGCCAAGAAATAGCACCTCGGTTCTGGACGTATAGACGGGGCGTCAAAGCTAGATAACGCCCCTAACTCAAGCAGGGAAGTCTAGGAGGAAATGAGAATGTCGACGTTTACAAAGACACTCAAGACCGCGGCTGCCGTCGCCGCACTTTGTCTGGTCACGGCGGTTGGCGCCCAGGCCCAGCAATACAAGGTGGCCTTCATCGCCCGCGCCCAAGCCGACTCGTTTGCGGCGTGGCTGACGAACGGCATCATGGACGAGGCGAAGAAGTACTCCGACATGAAGGTCGACGTCATGGACGCCCAGGCGGACGACGCCAAGGAGAACGCCTTCATCGAGAACGCCGTCGCTAACAAGTACAATCTGATCATCGTCCAGCCGAACAACGGCGAAGCGCAGCGTCCGTATGTCGAGCGGGCCGTCAAGGACGGCATCAAGGTCATTACGACCAACGCCCGCATCAAGAACATTCCCGGCTCGTCGTCGGTCGACGCCGATCCCTATGAGCAGGCCGCCGTCAACGCTCGTCTGGCGCTGAAGCAGATCCCGCAGAACGCCAAAGTCGTGGTTCTGAACGGCCCGTCCGGCAACATGCATGCCGATATGCGTCGTGATGCCTGGCAGAAAGAGTTCTTCGCCAAGCGTCCGGACGTGAAGATCGTCGGCGAGCAGATCGCGCATTGGAACAAAGAAGAAGCCATGCGTTATATGGAAGACTGGGTGCAGGCCAATCCCACCATCGACGCCATCGTCTCCATGAACGACAACATGGCTGCGGGCGCGCTCGAAGTGATCAAGAACGATCCGAAGTTCAGCAAGATCCTCGCCTACGGCGTCGACGGCACTGCCGAAGCGATGCTGCTCATCAAGGCCGGCAAGATGACCTCGACGGCGTTGCAGAACGCCTACGATCTGGCCGGAAAGAACATGAGCGTGGCACATGACCTGCTGACCGGCAAGATCGCTCAGATCGACACCGACATCGATTGCCCGCTGGTGACCAAGGACAACGTGGACAAGTTCATCGAGATCCACAAGAAGTCGGGCGCCATCAAGTAATCGATAGGCAGTTTCGGAAGGGCGGGATTGCCGGGGGCGGTCCCGCCCTTCTTCTCTGTCCATGAGGTCTGCTCGAAGGGCGGAGGGGCAG
>JARLIT010000346.1 GCA_031291575.1 Ancalomicrobiaceae bacterium | reverse complement strand
GTGCCGGGGAAGCGGTAGCAGAGGAAGTCCTTGCCGACTTCCTTCTTGGCGGCGCCGAATTCACCCTTGGCCCAGTCGCCCATCACCTGGACGAGCGCATCGCCCTTGATCACCATGGCGGTGGCAAGGTTCCAGTCGCGCCCGGCATAGTTGGGATCGACGTAATCGCGCAGTTTGGCGAGGTTGTCGAAGGCCTTCTTCATGGTGTCGGACTTCAACGCGGTCTCGTCGAGATCGACGAAGGCCTTCTTGTAGAAGTCCGGCCCGCCGGTCGACATGACGACGGAATCGAACATCGTGGCTTCCTGCCACGGCTGACCGCCCAGCGCCAACGGGATCACGCCGGCCTTCTTGGCCTTGTCGAGGAGGGCGACGAAGTCGTCGAAGGTCTTCGGCTCGGTGCCGCCGATCTTGTCCAGGACCGCCTTGTTGATCCACACCCAGTTGACCGAGTGGATGTTGACCGGGACGGCGTCCCATTTGCCGTTGGTGGTGGTGAACTTCTGCAGCGCCTGCGGAACGACCTTGTCCCAGCCTTCCTTCTTGGCGAGCGCAGTGATGTCGCCGAGCTTGCCGGCCTCGGCATAGTCGATGGCGAAATAGCCGAGGATCTGCGAGGCGGTCGGCGGATTGCCGGCCGCCACCAAGGCCTTCAGGGTCGTCATCGCCGCTTCACCGCCGCCGCCGGCCACCGGCACGTCCTTCCAGGCATAGCCCTGCTTGGCGAGATCCTGCTTCAGCACGTTGAGCGCCGCCGCCTCGCCGCCGGACGTCCACCAGTGCAGCATCTGCACTTCCTTGATGTCGGCGGCAGAGACCGTATTAGCCATGGCCAGCGCGCCGACAGCGGTCGCACTTGCCAATAGAACGTTCCAAACGCGATTCATGAGCCGTCCCTCACGTTACTCCCGCCGGATACGGTCCGGCACCGCTCACGGACGCCGTCGTTGCGGGTCCGAATTCTTGTTGTTCGCAAGATCTCAGTCGCGCGGCAGCCACCAACTGGTGCGCTGCCCGGTGTGGATGTGGAAGGTCTTCTCTTCGGTGTAGTCTTTGACGGCGTTGCGCCCGAGTTCGCGCCCCACACCGGATTGCCGGTAGCCACCGAAGGGGAGTTCCGGCGTTCCATCCATGAAGGTGTTGACCCAGACGGTGCCGGCCTTGACGCCGCGTCCGACCGCGATCGCGGTGTCGAGATCGCGGCTCCAGACGCTGGCCGACAGCCCGTAGTCGGTGGCATTGGCGAGCCGGACCGCCTCTTCGGCCGTCTTGAATGTCAGGGCAACCACCACCGGACCAAACACCTCGGCCCTGGCGATGGCCATTTCCGGGGTAACGCCGGCCACGATGGTCGGCGCCATGAACAGGCCGCCGGCCGACAGTCGTTCACCGCTGCCGACAACCTCTGCCCCGGCTTCGCGTGCGGAGCGAATGTGAGCTTCGATCTTGCCGAGATGATCCGGGCTGATCAGCGCGCCGACGCGGGTCGCCGGATCGAGCGGATCGCCCACGGCCACCTGTGCCGCGCGCTCCGCCAACTCGCTGAGGAAGGGCGCGGCGATGTCGGCGTGGAGGATGAGGCGCGAACCGGCGTTGCAGCATTCGCCGGCATTGAAATAGGCGCCGAAGGTTGCGGCATCGAGCGCGGCCTCCAGATCGGCGTCGGGGAAGATCACCTGCGGGTTCTTGCCGCCGAGTTCCATCGACACCTTCTTCAGGCTGGCGCTGGCGGCCGCCATGGCGGCGCGACCGACGGCGGTCGAACCGGTGAAGGAGATCATGTCGACTTGCGGGTCGGCGGTCATCGGCGCCCCGACCTCAGGACCGTAACCGGTGATCACGTTCACCACGCCGTCCGGCAAGCCGGCCTCGGCGAGAAGATGGGCGAGATGCAACGTCGAGGCTGAGGTCATTTCGCTCGGCTTGACGACGGCGGTGCAGCCGGCGGCGAGCGCGAACGGCAGCTTCTGCGATACGATCAGGAAGGGGAAGTTCCACGGCGTGATGATGGAGACGACACCGACGGGCTCGCGCAGCACCAGGCCGAGGCGGTCGGAGCCGAGATTGGAATAGCTGTCGCCGGACAATTCTCGCGCCAACGCGGCGGCATAGCGCCAGATGTCGGCAGCACCTTCGATCTCGCCCAGCGCCTGGGCGATCGGCTTGCCGGATTCGAGGCTGTCCATCAGTGCGATGAGTTCGCGGTCGCGATCGATCAGGTCGGCGACCTTGAGCAGGAGGCGCGAGCGGGCCGAGGCGGTCTCGTGCGGCCAGGGACCGGTATCGAAGGCGGCCCGCGCAGCGGCGATCGCCGCACGGGCATCCTCAGCGGTGCCGCGCGGCACGCTGGTCACCAGCACGCCGTGCGCCGGACTGAAGCGTTCGATGCGCTCGCCGTTGCCCTCGACGTCGCGGCCATCGATGACCATCGCGCGGCGGCGCGGCAGGCGCGCCAGGGCGGCATCGAGCCGGGCGGTGTCGAGGGGGATGGCGGTTATGGCGTTCATCTCGGTCTCCAAACCCTGCATTCTTTTGTCGACCACCCTGCCGGCGCCGTTAGCGGCTGCCGTCGCGAGGTGCTTATCGTCCCGAAAAGGTCGGCGTTCGCTTTTCCCGGAACGCTGCCACCCCTTCGGCCAAGTCTTCGGTCATTGCCGTCAAGGCGCCGGCGATCCCCTCGATCGGCGCATCCCGGTCCTCGCCTTCGGCCGCATTGATCATCGCCTTGACGATCTGAACGGCAATCGGTCCGCGCCGGCAGATGTCGGCGGCGAGCGCTTCCGTCCGCTCGACGATCTCAGCCTCCGGCGCCAATTCATCAACAAGCCCCAACTTAATGGCTTCTTCGGCGGTGAACATGCGACCAGTCAGCGCCATCCGCCGGACGGTGGAGGCGCCGAAACGGCGCACCAGTCGCTGCGTGCCGGACCAGCCGGGAGCCATGCCGAGGCCGCTTTCCGGTAAGCCCAGCTTGATGCCTGCCGCGGCGATGCGAATATCGGCGGTTGCCGCCAGCTCCAGTCCGCCGCCAAACGCGTGGCCGGTGAGCATGGCGATCAGCGGCACGCGCAGCCGGGCGAGGGCCTCGAAGGCGCGATGGCCGGCGCGCGTCCAGTCGCGCCACATGTCAAGCGCTGGCAGGCCCCCCCAAGCGGCGATGTCGCCGCCCGCCGAGAACGCCTTGCCCTCGCCGGAGAGGATGGCGACGCGCACGTTCGGCGCGGCATCGATCGTGCGCGCGGCGTCGGCGAGCGCATCGATCATCGCCCGATCAAGCGCGTTGAGCTTGTCCGGCCGCTTCAGCGTGAGCCGGGCGATCGGTCCGTCGAGGATGAGTTCGACATGGGGGCTCATGGTCATGCCGCCTTCAAGCAAAGACCGATGGCTTCCTGCCGGAACAGGGCGGCCGGGGTGATCTTCAGGTCATTGGCGACGCGTAAGGGAAACTCAGACTGGGCGAGGATGTCGCGATTGAGATCGACGCCAGGTGCGATCTCGACGACGGTGACCCCATCGGGCGTGAGCTGCATGACGCAGCGCTCGGTGATGTAGGTGATCTCCTGGCCTTGCGCGACGGCGCGGGCGCCGGAAAACGTTACCTGCTCGACCTCGTTGACGAGCTTCCTGACTTTGCCTTCGCGGGCGATCCTCAGTCCCTCCTCGGCGATTTCGAGACCGGCGCCGGCGGTGAAATAGCCGGAGAACACGATGCGCTTGGCCCGCGCGGTGATGTCGACGAATCCGCCGGCGCCGGCCGTCACGTGCGGGCGGACCCCGAGTTTCGAAACATTGACCGAGCCGAAGCGGTCGATCTGCAGGAAGGAGAGGAGCGACATGTCGAAGCCGCCGCCCTGGAAGTAGGTGAACTGCTGCGGTGACGGCACGATCGCCTCGGCGTTGGAGGCGCAGCCGAACTGGAAGTCGATCAGCGGCACGCCGCCGACGGCGCCTTGCTCGATGACCCAGGTGACGGCGCCGTGGCGGCCCTCCTCGATCAGGATGCGCGGCACGTTGGCGGAAATGCCGAAGCCGATGTTGACGGCATCGCCTTCGCGCAATTCCTGCGCCACGCGGCGGGCGATCACCTTGGCGATATCGAACTTCGGCGTCTCGAAAGACGAGATCGGCCGGAAGATCTCGCCGGAAATGGCCGGTTCGTACGGTGTATGCGTCGTCTGCATCTGGTCCGGGGCGACGACGATGACGTCGACCAGGATGCCGGGGACGACGACATCGTGCGGTCGGAGTGTGCCGGCTGCGGCCAGCCGCTTGACCTGGGCGATAACGAGGCCGCCGGAATTGTGCACGGCGAGCGCCTGATCGAGCGGCCCGAGAATGCCGCCTTCATGCTCGTAGGAGAGATTGCCGCGCTCGTCGGCCGTGGTGGCACGGATGATGGCGATGTTGGGCGTGATGGTCGGGAAAAACAGCCAGTCGTCGCCGGCGAAGGCGGCACGCGAGACGATGGGTTCGGCGGCGGCCCGAGCGTTCATGGCGCAGCCCTCGCGGGTCGCGTCGACGAACGTGTCCATGCCGACCTTGGTCAACACGCCCGGACGCTTGGCGGCGGCTTCGCGGTGCATGTCGAACAGGATGCCGGAGGGGACGTTGTAGGCCGGGATCTCGTTGGCAGTGATCATCTTCCAGATCGCCGGCGGTTCGGCGGACGACGGGCCGGAGGGGTAGGATCCGGCCAGCACCTTCGCCAGACAGCCGGGCTTGGCGATGTGGTCGATCCCCTTCACGCCCCACATGTCGCCGGCAGCGATCGGATGCAGCGTCGTCAGGTTGCGCGGATGGCCTTCCCTATCGAAGCGGGCGCCGATTGCCGCGAGCATTGCGTCGGGACAGCCGAGCGCAGAGGCGGACGACACGGTGACGATCGCGCCATCGGGGATGAGACGCGCAGCCTCGGCAGCCGTGAGAACCTTCGACTTGGCCATTTCACTCACTCAGTTGTCGGGATTGATTGGAGTTTCTTCGCCTCGACGGGCGGCCTCAAGCGTTGCCAGGGCGACGCTCAGCGACCGGATACCGTCTTCGCCGGTGACCGACGGCATCCCTTGCCCGGCGACCGCCTCCTGAAACAGCCGCACGGACCGCTGGTACAGGTTCTCGTGCACGAGCGGCAACGCCTCCTCGCCGGCTTCCGAGCGCAGCCAGACCTCGCCCTTCGGCACCTGGGTCATACAGTCGCGCCCGATCAGCGAGCCGTCTTCGCCATGCACTTCGAAGCCGGTCACGGCGTAGCGGGTGGTGAACGCGTCGTGGAATTGCGCGATCAGCCCACTCTTGAAGCGCATCACCCCCATGACACCGTCTTCGAGACCGGAGGCCCCCAATCCGCCATGAGAGGTCATGGCGCTGACAGCGACCGGTTCGTCGTCGAGGACGAAGCGCAGCGTGTCGGCGTCATGCACGGTGATGTCGAGGATGACGCCGCCGCCGGCTTCCGGTTTGGTGATGCGCCAGCCCTGCAGGTGCACCGGCAGATAGACGGCGTGGAACACGCGAGCGAACAACGGGCGGCCGATGCGGCCTTGGCGGATTGCCTCGCGCATCGCCCGGTGGGTGGCGGCGTTGCGCAGGTGATGGTTGGTGGCGATGACGACGCCCTGCGTCTTGCATTCGGCGACCATGGCCCGCGCGTCGGCCACCGTCAGCGCCAGCGGCTTCTCGCATAAGACGTGCTTGCCGGCGCGTGCCGCGGCGATGACCTGATCGCGGTGCAAGTCGTTGGTGGTCGAGACATAGACGGCATCGACGTCGTTGCGCCCGAGCAGGGCGTCGAGATCGGTCGTCGAACGGCCGATCGCGTGCGCCTTGGCGTAAGTCCCGGCGCGCGCGGCATCCGAACTCATCACCGCGGTGACCTCGCCGCCGGTCGCCCGGAACGCACCGATCATATGTTCGGCAGCGATCGTGCTCGCGCCGATCAAACCCCACCTGAGCATTGAGTCAATCCTTCGACTTGGCCTCGGTTCTGGCCTCGGAATTCGATGGTGCGGATAGGGCCGTGCCGCAGGAGGCGCGGATCACCAGCGTTGTCGGACAGAGGATCGTTTCGGGTTCGAAATCGCCGCTCGCCAATTGCCGCATCAGCAACTGCACGGCGCGGGTGCCGAGCGCGCGCGCGTTGACGGCGACGCTCGATAAGGCCGGCACCGTGTGCCGCGCCTCTTCGATGTCGTCGAAGCCGATGATGCCGAACTCCCGACCGACCGCGACGCCGCTGGCGGCGAGCGCCCGCATCAGCCCGATGGCGACGACGTCGTTGAAACACAGTGCGGCCGTTGCCGGTTCGCGCAGGTTGGTCAGTTGCGGCACCACCGCTCCGCCGCCGGCGTAATTCGTCATCGTCTCGAACACGAGCGACGCATCGAACGGAATGTCGGCTTCCTCCAGGGCGAGGCGGTAGCCGGCGAAGCGATCCTGGCGGACCACCATCGAGTCGAAGCCGCCGACGAAGGCGATGCGGCGATGGCCGGAGGCGATCAGATGGGCGGTTGCCCGCCGCGCCCCGTCCTTGTTCTCCGGCGCGACGATCGAGGTCTTCAGCCCGGCCAGTCGGCGCATCACCTGCACCACCGGCATGCCGGAAAGAAGCGGCTTCAATTCGGCGACCGGCGTTCCGAGCGCGGGCGACAGCACCAGCCCCGCCGCGCCGTGTTCGCGCATCGAGCGGACGACCTGCAGCTGCCGCACCGGATTCTCGACGGTATTGGCGATGAACGGGATATAGGCCCCTACCTGACAGGCCTCCTCGATGCCGATCGCCATCTCGACGAAGAACGGGTTCGACAGGTCGTTGATGACCATGCCGATGACGCCCGATTTGGCGCCGCGCAACGTCGCCGCGCCGCGATGATAGATGTAGCCGAGTGTGGCCATCGCCTCGGTGACGCGTTCGCGCGTCGCCTCGGCGACCAGGCTGCTTCCCGACAGGACGAGCGACACCGTGGACTTCGAAACGCCGGCACGATGGGCGACGTCGACGATCGTCGAGCGGCCGCCACGGCCTTTCGTTCCCTGCCCATCCATCCGCGCGTTCATCCCGTGGTTCCTACCTATTTTGTAACGTTCCAAATTTCTGCGGGTCGGTTGGCACTCACTGCACTCTGTAAATGCGAGCACTTCTGAGTTCATTGCCGATAAATTTGGAACGTGCTAATAGGTAGTAATCCGATCAGGCTTTGTCGTCAACCCCCTCCAGAGCATGGAAACACCCTTGCGATCGCCGGTTCCCCAGACGGTCCTCGATGGACTGACAGACATCCAGATGCCAAAGCTGCCCGAGCCGAAGGCGGCCGCCTCCCGCCTCGCGGTGGCGGGCCTCAGCCTTCCGGTCTACCGCTCGCAGGCGCTCGTCGTCGGTAGCGGTGCGGCCGGATTGCGCGCGGCGGTCGAATTGAAACGGCGCGGCGTCGACGTGATCGTCACCACCCAGAGCGCCTTCGGCGGCACGTCCGCGTGCTCTGGATCGGACAAGCAGACGCTGCACACTGCCAATACGGCCGACCGAGGCGACGATTTTCGCGCGCTGGCCGCTGCGCTCGGCGCCGGCGGTGCGATGCACGCGGACACGGCCTATATCGAGGCCGTCGGCTCAGGCCGCGCGCTCGCTTCGCTGCAATATCTCGGGCTGCCGATCCCGCTCGACCGGCTCGGCGGCGTGCTGCGCTACCAGACCGACCACGACGAGATCGGCCGGGCGACCAGTTGCGGCCCGCGCACCTCGCGCCTGATGGTGCAGGTGCTGGCCGAGGAGGCCATCCGCCTCGGCGTGCCGATCGTCAATCACACGACGGCGGTCCGTATCCTCATCGACGACGCGACCGCCCGGCGCGCGGCCGGCGTGCTAGCGCTCAACGCGCGCCGGCGTACCGCCGACAATCCGCTCGGCGTCGTCGTCTTCCTGGCCGAGGCGGTCGTGCTGGCGGCCGGCGGACCGGGCGAGCTCTACCGCGACAGCGTCTATCCGCGGAACTGCTTCGGCGTGTTGGGGCTGGCGCTCGAGGCCGGCATCGAGGCGGTCAACTTGACGGAGAGCCAGTTCGGCATCGGTACATCGCGCGACGGCTTCCCCTGGAACCTGTCGGGCACCTACGTGCAAGCGATGCCCCATGTCTATTCCGTGGGTAGCGATGGGCTGGAGCGCAATTTCCTTGCCGACTACTACCGGACGACGAGCGAACTGGCCTCGAACACCTTCCTGAAGGGCTATCAATGGCCGTTTCACGCCAGCCGCATGCTCGATTTCGGTTCGAGCCTGTTCGATCTGGCGGTCATCCGCGAACGCCAAGCCGGACGCCGGGTGTTCCTCGACTTCAGCCGCAATCCGCTCCCCGTGCCCGGCGATGGTCCGTTCGATCTGGACGCGCTCGCCCCCGACGTCCGCTCCTATCTCGCCAAGGCCGGCGCCCTCCTGGCGACGCCGCTCGAGCGGCTCTCCAAGATGAACCCGCTCTCCATCGAACTCTACAAACGCTACAAGCGCGACATCACCCGCGAACCGCTCGAATTTG
>JARLIT010000345.1 GCA_031291575.1 Ancalomicrobiaceae bacterium | reverse complement strand
TCGACCACGGTGGAGGTGAGGAGCCCGGTCTTGGTCAGCACGTACTGCAACATGTGGCCGGCCGCACGCAGGCCCTTGTCCTCGCCGAAAAGCGAGATCGGGTCCTTCACCTCGGCCTGCACGGTCGCTTCCAGATGATCCTGGTAGTTCTCGCCGACGCCGGGAAGATCGGCGACGACATCGATGCCGTGGCTTTTCAGCTGATCGCCGGCACCGATGCCGGAGAGCTGCAGGATCTTCGGCGTGGCGATCGCCCCGGCCGACAGGATCACCTCACGTGCGGCGAGATGGGTTTCGCCCGCCTCGGTCACGACGCCGACAGCGCGCCGCCCCTCGACCAGCACCTTGTGGACGCGGGTCGACGTGAGGATCGTCAGGTTGGGCCGGCGCTCGGCGCGGCGCAGGAACGCCTCGGCCGAGGAGCCGCGGCGGCCGTCGCGGGTGGTCGTCTGATAGAAGCCGACGCCCTCCTGGATCCGGCCATTGAAGTCCTCATTGTAGGGAAGCCCCGCCTCCTGCGCGGCGCGCACGAAGGCCCAGGACAGCGGATGACCGTAGCGGCGGTCGGAGACCGTCAGTTCGCCGGACGTGCCGTGATAGTCGCCGGCGAGCCGCTGATTGCCCTCGATGGCGCGGTAGACCGGCAGCACCTTGTCGTAGGACCAGTTGCGGCAGCCCATCTGCGCCCAGGTGTCGTAGTCCTGGCGCTGGCCGCGGACGTAGATCATGGCATTGACCGAACTGCCGCCGCCGATGACCTGGCCTTGCGGTACGATATTCGGCCGCCCGTTCAGCCCCCGGTCCGGCTCAGAGACGTAGAAGACGACATCGCGCCCCTTCTCGATCACCTTGAAGAAGGTGGCGGGGATGTGGATGTAGCGGTCGCGGTCGGTACCGCCGCTCTCGACCAGCAGGACGCGGTGTTTCGGATCTTCCGACAGGCGCGCAGCGAGCACGCACCCGGCCGAGCCGCCGCCGACGATGATGAAGTCGAAGTTTGACATGATGGATTGCCCTCTGCGCGGCACGCGGCATCACCTGCCGGAGCCTGGGAGCCCGGCCAGATCGATGCGCGGATCGGCTGCGACCGTCAGCAGAAGACGGTCTGGATGGTGGTGAATTCCTTCAGCCCCTCGGCACCGAACTCGACGCCGATGCCGGACTGCTTGACGCCGCCGAAGGGAGCGTTCGGCTGGACGGCGCCGTGCCGGTTGATCCACACCGAGCCGCACTCCAGCCGGTTGGCCACGTCGCGTGCCCGGGCGAGATCGCGCCCCCACACGGAACCGCCGAGCCCGGCCGGATTGTCGTTGGCCTTGGCGATGGCCTCTTCGACATTGCCGTAACGAATGATCGGCAGGGCCGGACCGAACTGCTCGTGGTCGACCAGCTTGCAGCCGTGATCGACGTCGGCAACCAGCGTCAGCGGGTAGAAGTTGCCTGGGCCGGCCGTGGGCGAGCCGCCGATGAGCACCCGGCCGCCCTTCGCCCTGGCGTCCTCGACATAGGCCGAGACGATGTCGAACTGCATGCGGTTCTGTACCGGGCCGAGCACCGAGCGCTCGTCGAGACCGTTGCCGAGCGGGATCTGCGCCGCATAGGCCGTCAGTTCGCGGCAGACGTCGTCGTAAAGGCTGTCGTGTACGTAGAGGCGCTTCAGCGCGGCGCAGGTCTGGCCGCTGTTGATGAAGGCGCCCCAGAACAGACCCTCGGCGATGGCCTTCGGGTCGGCATCGGGCAGGACGATGCCGGCATCGTTGCCGCCGAGTTCGAGCGTCAGCCGCTTCAAGGTGTCGGCCGCGCCCGCCATGATCTTGCGGCCAGTCGCGGTCGAGCCGGTAAAGGTCACCTTGGCGATACCGGTGTGGGCGGCAAGCGCTGCCCCGATATCGCCGTCGCCGGTGACGACATTGACGACGCCCGGCGGCAGCACCGTATTCATCAGCTCGACCAGACGGATGGTCGACAAGGGCGTCAACGGCGACGGCTTGATGACGACGGTATTGCCGGTCCGCACGGCGGGAATGATGTGCCAGCAGGCGATCATCACCGGCCAGTTCCACGGCGTGATCGATCCGACGACGCCGATCGGCTTTCTCTGCAGCTCCACGCGCCCCTCAGGCGTATCCTGCAGCACCTCGACCGGCAGCGCGAGTTCAGCCGTGTGCCGCGTCCACGCCAGCGCGCCGCCGATTTCGAAACGCGAGCCGAGACCGTTGAGCGGCTTGCCCTGTTCGAGCGTCAGCAGTCGGGCCAATTCGTCCGCATGCGCCTCGATCGCGCTGGCGATCGCCTGGCAGGCCGCCTTGCGCTCCGCGTCCGACGTCACGCTCCACGTTGCGAAAGCTGCCGTGGCCGCACCGACCGCGGCATCGAGATCCACCTGGCTTGCCAGCGGCATGCGCCCGACCACAGCGCCGGTGGCCGGATCGATCACATCGGCGTGGTCGCTCGTCGCGACCGAACGCCCTCCAATCATCAGCCCAAAGGCCTGCATGGCAAGGTTTCCTCCCGAATGTGTTTGTGGGAGGTAGTTTTCCTTAGTCTTGCCGTGGTGTCTTGGATTCCCGCGCACGCCCTATTGGACAAAAGCGCAATCGTCACGCCGAGAAGAGGATATCACATGGCGGCATGCGGCAGCACCGCACTCTGGCGCAGCATGTCTTTGGGCGAACAGTCGAACATCTTGCGGAAGCAGCGATTGAAATAGGAGATGTCGCTAAAACCCGCGGAATAGGCGACCTCGGCGATGGTCGTCGCATTGGCACTGCGTCTGAACTGCTGCAACTGCTCGCGCACCAGGTGGAGGCGCCGCATGCGGATGAGCGACGTGGCCGTGGTGCCGAGCGAACTCATGTCGTCCTGCAATGTCCTCAGCGAGATGCCGACTTTGTCGGCCAGCCATTGCGGTGTCAGCCGCTCCTCGGTCAGGTGCCGGTCGATGAGGATCTGCACGATCTCCAATCGGCCGGCCATGGCGTCGACCGGCACGAACCGCTCCAATTCACCGTCATGGGCGAAGGCCTGACGCGTGGCGCTATAGAGCAGCTCGCACAGATGCGTCGCCCGGCTGTCGTGGACTCTGGTCTGCAGCAACTTGGCGACGAGGGCGCGCAACATCGACGACATCGGGTCGTCGGCCGCCAGCCGACGCGAGATCTCGATCCGGGCATGCCGATCGCTGAGGATCAGCTGGCGCGGCAGATGGACAGACAGGTGGTTGGAGAACTGGCCGCCGAAATGGAACACCGACGGGCTCGAGGCATCGACCAGGATGCAGTCGCCGGGCGAGATCGTCGCCTGGCGGCCGCGCTGCTCGATGCCGCAACTGCCCTCGAGCTGCAACAGCAGGAACAGGTTCTCGCCATAGTCGCGACGGATGTCTTCGAAATCACGATGGATGGTGCCGAGGTCGTTGGCGACCTGGGCGACTTCCAGACCGGCGGCGTCGGAAATCGTCGCGGTACCGGTGACCGTCCGGCTCTCCACTGGGGACGGATTGAAATGGCCGCAGATGGAGCGGAGCTGGTCGGTCCAATCATCGAGCGGCGTCGTCGGCCAGAAAGGCGGAATTCGCCCGGACAATTCCCTCAGGGGTGCCTGCATTGCCGTTTTCTCCCTCACAACGGTCGGCTGCAGGGGCTCCGGTCTTGTGCCGTGTTGTCCGTCGATTTCGAGCCCACGTCCAGCCCGAACCGACACCCTGCCGCTCATGCGGGAGCATCGTACCGGAAGACATTTAACATGTGAACTATCTATCTCGCGGAGGTCAGCACACCACCGGCATCGCCGCCGCCTCGGCGGCACCGTGCGGCGAGACGCCGCTTGTGCGGTCCCGGTCGAATTCGGAAAGGGTGCGGGTGGGATGGGAGCGATTCCGAAGGGGAGTTCGTCGCCGTCCGTTCTCGGTGCCCTTTGCCTATCCCGTCGAATGCCGGGCGATCACACTTCGTGCGCCGACTGGATCCGAACGTTCCATTCGCATCGGAAGTTGCTCGCAGGCCACAGTTTTCCGTCTTGGAGTGTGCCACCGTCAATACCTGATTCGGCGTTGCAGGGAGGTTCTGCGATGAAGACTTTCTTGATGTGGACCGTGATCGCGCTGGGTGTTGTTGCGGCACCCGCAGGTGCCGCCGATCTCGGCGCACGGGTTCAGGACAGTGCGCCGGCCGATACCGTCGCAGCCTACCGCTGGAGCGGCTTCTACCTCGGGGTCAACGGCGGCTACGGCTGGAACAAGGACAGCTGGAGCGCCATTCCCGGTGGCGCCGATTTCGGTTCCCACGTCGCGGGGGGGGCGATCGGCGGCGGCCAGATCGGCTATCGTCTGCAGACTGGCGCCTGGGTGGTCGGTCTGGAAGCCGCGGGAGATTGGGCCGATCTCTCCGGCAGCCACCTCGACAAGCTCGGCGCACCGTTCGTCGATCAATCCCGGCTGAAGTCGATCGGCCTGTTCACCGCTCAGGCCGGCTACGCTTGGGACAATGCGCTGCTCTATGCCAAGGGTGGCGCGGCGGTGACCCGCACGCGATGGGTATCCGCCGCCGGGACGACCTATTCGGATGAGAGATCCCGTTGGGGCGTGGTCCTCGGCGCAGGCCTCGAATACGGTTTCGCGCCGAATTGGTCGGCTGGGCTCGAATACGATCACCTGTTCGTCGCTCGACGCAACGAGACCCTCACCTACGATCCGTGCTGCACTCCATTTTTGTCGCGCGTCGGCGGCGACACCGATCTCGTCATGGCGCGCATCAACTATCGCTTCGGCGATCTGGCGCTCGCCAAGTACTGATTCTCCTCCGATCCGAGCGCAGTCTCTCGACGAAGGGCCGGCATCGAGCCGGTCCCTTCTCTCGTATTGACGTCTCCAGAGCACGTCATGGGCATCTCGTGGGTGGACTCCATTTCGGCACCGCACCGCTATGGCCTACTACGACGATACATCCGCAGACTTTCGGAAGAAATCCACGCCCCCGGACGGAGAGGCCAGCCATTGGAATCGGAATGCGTTGAAGCCGAGAGGCCGCTTCGGGCCACGACGCGCTGTCTCCGTAGGGCTCGAACGCGCCAGGGGCGGCCATTCGTCTGATGGGCACCGGTCTACCTCTGCGCGTGCATCCGCCGGTTCAGTTGCGGCGGCCCGCCGGACTGGGCGGTGGATGTGGTGCCGCCTAGAGCATTTCCCGCTCAGATGGAATCATCTGAGCGAAAGGAAATGCTCCAGATTCAATAAGTTGAGCGTGTCCTTATGGTTCGGATCGCTTCTATCCGAATGGGACACGCTCTAGAGCAGGCCCCACCAGAACAGAAACGCGGCGCTCACCAGAAGTGCGGCACCGCAAGGTTGGCGCCAAACAGGCGGTCAAAGGCGCCCCGCTGAGGCGTCTTACTTTTTGCCTCGTCCGCGGGCTGGGCAACGGCAGACTGGCTGAGGCCGCGTACATCTAGGACGCGGCCAGAAGCGTCCATCCGGACGCCAGACACACGCCGGGCCCGCCTCTGAACCGCGCTCGTCCCGCCGTCTAGATAATATTCCGCTAGCAGAATTTATAAACAATTTGTTCACGCCCCTGCACCACGCTTGCGACATCCGCAGATAGGGCCTGGACAATGGCTGCAGCCAATCCGTCGCATGCGCACATTTCGAAATGGCCGTACCTCATTTTGGGCATCGGGCTGATTGTCGCCGCCACATTGGCCGGCGGGGTGCGCTTCTCAAGCAACGAGGACATGCGCATAGCCATCGCAGCCTATCGCGCCCAGTCGCATGGCGAAACCGAGCGGGCCGCCAAGTTCGCCTCGGCACAGATCGATCAGATCTACCAGAATCTGCGGACGATCTCGCTTTTGAAGAGCGTGCGCTCCATCGACCGCTATGGTGAGAACCTGAACGACGACGGGCGGCAATCCGTCCAGCAGATCTTCAACAATCTCGCCAGCAGCGTCGCAGTCTCGGAAGTCTATATCGTTCCGGCGAGCCTTGCGCCGGACGCGATCGACACCAAGACCGGCGAGAAAGAGGCACCGATCCTGATGTTCGACACCATCAGGCTTGGCATCGATCCGAGCGCCGATGTCAAGACGGAAGCGGTCGACCCCAACGCGCCGCCGCAGGAAGAGATCTACGAATACCGGGCGCTCGCCGAGCAGATGAAGAAGCTGCACACCATTGCCCCGCGCCTCGACCGCTTCCAGAAGGCCGATCTGCCGTTCCTGACGACGAGCCCGCTGATCACCTGCGACAATTCCACCTTCGGCACGAGCCACAAGGACGCCGACCGCACCGGCATCATCTTCTCGGTTCCGTTCTTCGACATGGCCGGCGACCTCAAGGGGACGATCAGCGCCATCGTCCTCAATTCCGCCATTCAGAAAATGCTTCCGGACACCGATTTCGCCCTGATCGATACGTCGACCGGCGCTGTGTTCCCCTCGCTCGGCAAGGGCCAGCAAGAGGCTTCCGCCGCATTCGTGGAAAAGGCGGCAGCCGATCCTTCGCTCCTCTATTCCGAAGTGTCGCCGCTCGCCAGCAAAGATCCGTCCCCCTTCATGAAGCTATGGGCGGGCTATGCGGACGCGGCATTCCTCGACAGCCCCGCCATCCATCAGATCGCACTCTTCGAATACGGCGGCTATCTGTTGGCGGGCGCCATCGGCCTGCTCGCAACGATCCTCTCATATACGGTCGGCCGAACCCTGCGGCTGTCGCGCGATGCCGAAGACAAGCTCGAGCGGCGCCTGGCGGAGCGGTCGAGCGAGATCGACGCGCTGAACGAAGGCCAGGCAGCGGCTCGGATGGTCGCCGAGGCCGAGCGCCACGCGTTGATGGTGCAGTTTGCCGACGGGTTCGAGGGGAGTGTTGGCCAGATCTCGGCGTCGCTGTCGCACGCGGCCGGAGAGTTGCAGTCGACAGCCACCCAACTGACCGCCTCTGCCGAGGAAACCGCCGCCCAGGCGCAGACGGTGACATCCGCCGCCGATCAGGCCGCCCGCAACACCGACTCGCTCGCCGAATCGACCGGCGAGTTGAAGCTGGCGATCGGCGAAGTCAGCCGCCAAATTACCTCATCGGCCGATCTGTCGAGATCCGCCGTTGAAGAGGCGGACGCGACGGCCACGATCATTGCCGACCTGAACCGAACGACGAGCCGGATCGGCAGCGTCGTCGAGATGATCTCGAAGATCGCCGGCCAGACCAATCTCCTGGCCCTCAACGCCACGATCGAGGCGGCGCGCGCCGGCGAGGCCGGCCGCGGGTTTGCCGTCGTTGCTGCCGAAGTAAAGCAACTGGCGGAGCAGACGGCCAAGGCGACCGCGGAGATCGATGCGCAAATCGCCTCGATCCAGAAGACGACGACCGGAGCGGTCCGGGCTATCGAGCGTATCAGCGGCACGATCAGAGAAATTGACCATTCGACGAGCATCATATCGGCCGCTGTCGTCGAGCAGGAGGCAACCACCGGTTCGATCTCGGTGGCCGCGGCGCAGGCATCGATCGGCGCCACCGAGGTCACCTCCAGCATTTCCGGCGTGGCCGTGGCAGCAACGGAAACGGGCGGCAACGTGGCACGCGTGCTGCTGACCGCCTCGGCCCTCACCGATCAGGCCAAGCGCCTCGACGACGAACTCAAGGTTTTCCTCGCCCGCATCCGCGCCGCCTGACCGGCATCGTCCGCAACCTCGGTATTGAGGTCGCCGACGCTCTCAGGAGCGTCGAGCAGATTGATCTTTGCAGTCTGTTGAAGAAATGGCTGATCGGCAAGCGGCTAGTGGAGTGAATTTGACATTCGAGTCCCAGCGAACTGCGCGATAAAACTCAAGTGTCAAATTCAAAGCTCCACTAGACTCAATGAATTGATAGTGGTCCTCGGACTCCAACATTTGCGTAAGTGCGCGCGGCAAGTGGGATGCAAATGTCGGAATCGGACCACTAGCGCCGCGCCGTTCAAGTCTGTTGGTCGTAAATTCCTCGCCTCCAGCAACCAAGCAATGTACGACAAGCTGTAGGTATTTATTCTTAGAGTATTACCGCTAATCCGACCCGGAAAAATTGAAAACACTCTTAACCTAATAATACAATTAAGCCACCCTTAAGTATCTGCGTCCATGGTCCGTTAATGCTCCAAGGGATGGAGCTTTACGACCCAGGAGACTTCGCATGTCACAGATCGTCCTCTCGTCGGCAGTCCGCTCGAACCTGCTCGCACTGCAGAACACCGCGAGCCTGATCGCCACGACCCAGAACCGCCTCGCCACCGGCAAGTCGGTCAACTCGGCCCTCGACAACCCGACCAACTTCTTCACGGCCGCCGGGCTCGACAATCGCGCCAGCGACATCAACAATCTGCTTGATGGCATTTCGAACGGCGTGCAGGTGCTGCAGGCTGCCAACACCGGCATCACTTCGCTGACCAGCCTGATCAATTCGGCCAAGTCCGTCGCCAACCAGGCGCTGCAGACCTCGATCGGCTATTCGACCAAGTCGAACGTGTCGACGACCATCACCGGCGCGACCGCCAACGATCTGCGCGGCACCACGACCTACGCCAGCGCCAGCGCCACCACCAACATCCTGGATACCGGTGCTGCCGGCGGCACGACCGCCAT
>JARLIT010000344.1 GCA_031291575.1 Ancalomicrobiaceae bacterium | reverse complement strand
CTCCACGTCGCGCTCAACACCTGGACGAATTACATCAATTCGGTCGCTGCGACCGATATCGACTTCCCGGTCGTCACCGCCGGAAAGACCGCCTAAGTACCTGATACCGGCCCAAATACGGCCGCCCGACCGCGTCTCTCCTCCCCCTGCCCCTGAAACCCACTCCAGCCCCTGAACGCCTTTCCCGTGCCGGCATGCCCGGCGGCGGCCGGCAAACCTTGAAGGAAATCTCCCATGAATACGCTGCGTATCATCCTCACCACGCTTGCCCTCGGCACCTCTTTCACCTCCGCCTTCGCCCAGTCGTCGGATTCTGTCGAGCGTGACGTCGCACGCCAGATCGTCCTCGGCAACGTCAAGGCTTCCAACGCCAGCCTGCCGCAGGGCGTCGTCGAAGGGCGTCAGGCCACCCGCATGGTCGGGCTGACGGACGTCGACCTCTTCCTGATCGATCACAACCGCTCGCGCTCCAACAAGTAATCGCAATCGCCAGCCAGCCGCGCTGAATTCGCGTGCCGCTTCCAGCGGAGGTGAGGTTGTTCACCACACCTCCGCGACAAGCTCTGGAGACGCATTGCCGAGGCCCGCACCAACTTCCGCTGCGGTTACGCCAACAATTAGCCTTCGACGACCGCGTCATGTCCCGTCCGTTCCTTCCCGCTTCGCTCTCGAGCAGGTCATCGAGACGGTTCGTCGGGCGGAAGACGCCTGAAATTCCCGCGACCCGGCCCGCGTCGCGCTCGCCTACACGCCCGACAGCCGATGGCGCAACCGCGCCGAATTTCTTGTAAGGCGGCTCGGCGAGCGAAGCCTTCCTGACGCTCAAATGGCCTCGTGAGCCTGACTATCACCTGTTCAAGGAGATGCGGGCTTCGGCGTCGATCGCATCCCGGTGCGCTTTGCCTGCGAATGGCACGACCACGGCGGTCAGTGGTTCCGCAGCTACGGCAACGAGAACTGGGAATTCGACGAAGCCGGCCTGATGCGGCGGCGGATCGCCAGCATCAGCGACTCGCCGAGCGAGGTGGCCGACCCGCGCCGATTGAGCGGCGGACCACCGCAGCGAAGCACCCGTTGTGCACACCGGCGAAACTGCCGGAGCCGATGCCCATCACCCCGGAAAGGACATCCCATGCCATTCATCAACATCAAGATCGCAGGCCTGGCCTTGACCGGCGAACACATCGGCCATCTGCAGCGGCAAGTCACCAACCTCATGGCCCAGGTGCTCCGAAAGAAGCCGGCGCTGACATCCGTGCTGGTGGAACAGCTGGCCGCGTCCGGTTGGAGCGTCGGCGGCGAGCCGCTAAAGGGCGCCGCCCATCTCGATGCCAGGGTGACGGCCGAAACCAACACGGCGGCGGAAAAGTCCCGGTTCATCTGCGACGCCGATGCCTTGCTGAAGGCGATCGTCGGGCCGGACCTGCCGATCACAACCTACGCTGTAATCGACGAATTGCCGGCCGATGCCTGGAGCTACGCCGGGCTGACGCAGGCTCACCGGGCAGGTGCCGCGCTGGCGGGTTGACGCTCAGGCGAGCGCGTGTCGGGCCGCACGGCCAAACGCATGATCACGTCGAAAGGAGTCCCACATGACACTCACATCCGCCGCCGATCCGCAGCCGCAAGCGAGCGAAGCTCCGCTTACGCTCGTCAGCCATCACCTCTGTCCCTATGTGCAGCGCGCTGCCATCGCCCTGACGGAAAAGGGCGTGGCATTCCAGCGCCGCACCATCGATCTCGCCGACAAGCCGCTGTGGTTTCAGGCGATCTCTCCGCTCGGCAAGGTGCCGCTGCTCATCGTGCGACGAAGCGAGGCGGATGACGCCGTGGTGTTCGAGAGCGCCGTCATCTGCGAGTATCTCGAGGAGACGCAAACCGGCGTGGCGCTGCATCCGCTCGATCCCCTCGTCAAGGCGCGGCACCGCGGCTGGATCGAGTTCGGCTCGTCCATTCTGTCGGACCTGTGGGGTTTCGAGACGGCGAAAGACGCCGCCACATTCGAGACCAAGCAGCAGGCGTTGCGCAAGAAATTCGCCGTCGTCGAGACGGAACTCGGCGCCGGTCCTTGGTTCGCCGGCGACGCCTTCAGCCTCGTCGATGCAACGTTCGCCCCCATCTTCCGCTACTTCGACGTCTTCGACACGATCGCTGACACGGGAATTTTCGCCGACATCCCGAAGGTGCGGGCCTGGCGAAGCGCGCTGGCCGAACGGCCGAGTGTGCGCGCCGCCGTCGCCCCGGATTATGGCGAGCGATTGCGCGCCTTCCTGGTGCATCACGACGCCTGGCTCCTGACATTGGCGAGCTAGGGGTTCGAATCCGCCAGCTGGGACTGTGCGGACAGCGAACGGGACTCAAACTTCACATCCGCTCCGATCCCCCCGCGGATCTGGTCTGCCGATCCAAACCCGGCGGCGGACAGCCGATGGCACCTGTTGAGCGTCGCGACCGGATGAGCCGGGTGCGCCGTATGCGTGTCGCCCCTGCCGATTGGCGTGAGTGCGCCCAAGCAGGACCCCACTTGAGGAGACCACCGATGTCGACGCAAAACCCGGAACTCGCGGCAATCATGGCCGCTGCGCAGACAGGCGACACCAAGGCATATCGCCGCCTGCTCGATCGCCTGTCGACGCACCTGAAGCCGTATATTCGTCGGTTGCTGCTCCGCATGGGTTCGAACGGCGCGGCCGAACTCGACGACATCCTGCAGGAAACCCTCTTCGCCGTGCACAGCCGTCTGCACACCTATGATCCGGCTTATCCGGTGACTGCCTGGGCCAGCGGCATTGCCCGCTACAAGCTGGTCGATCACTTTCGCGCCGTCGGCGACAACCGCCGCAAGATCCCGATCGAAGCGGTCGAAACGCTCAGTACGCTGCCGGAGGCGTACCAGAGCGATACAGCTCGCGACGTGGAACGCCTGCTGGCGATGCTGCCGGCCAACTTGCGTCGACCGATCGAAGCGGTGAAGCTCAAGGGACTGTCGATCGCCGAGGCGGCGAGTGCCGTGGGCATGTCGCAGTCCGCCGTCAAAGTCAGCATCCATCGCGGCATGAAGCGGTTGATCGCCCGGTTCGGCATTGAAACGCGGTCGACGGCTACCGTCGGCTGACGGGTGCTTTCGGGCGTCGCGCGGCGCAATCGCCTTCAGCCCGGCGATCGTCCGGAGCCGAACATGCTGCGAAGACGGCGCTGGAATGAGGCGTGTCGGAACGTCGTGACCCCGTCAGTCCGCGGTCCAGCCGCCATCGACCAGGAGCGCCGAACCGGTCATCAGCGCCGATGCGTCGCTCGCCAGGAAAACGATCGCACCCATCAGGTCCTCGACCGTTCCGATCCGGCCGAGCTTGATGCGCGACAGAACCTCCGACTTGAATGCCGCATTTTCGAAGTACGGCAGCGTCAGCGGCGTCTCGATAAACGTCGGACACAGGGTGTTGACCCGGATGCGATGCGGCGCGAGTTCGATCGCCATGCAGCGGCTGAAGCCCTCCATCGCCCATTTGGTGGCGCAATAGAGCGACCGGTCGGCGCTGCCGACATGGCCCATCTGTGAGGACATGTTGATGATCGACCCGGCGATGCCGGCCTCGATCATTCGGCGCGCGACGGCTTGTGCTGCAAAGAATGCCGCACGCACGTTGAGATCCATCATCAGGTCGAAGTTCTCCGGCACCACATCGACGAAAGGCCCTGGCTTGTTGGTCCCGGCATTGTTGAGGAATATGTGGAACGGCTCGGCCGCGCCAATCGCGTCGCGCACCGCTTCGATGTCGGTCAGGTCGACGACTAAGCAGTCGGCGGCATGTCCGCGCGCCTTGAGCGCTTCCGCCAGTGTCGCAAGACTTTCGGCGGTGCGCCCACACAGGGTGACGTGGGCCCCGGCGTCAGCCAGCGCAACTGCGGCGCCGAGCCCCAGTCCACCGGCAGCCCCGGTGACGAGCGCCCGACGCCCGTCAAGGCGAAACGACGGCGCAGTCGGCAAGTTCATCGGCATGGCATTTCCTTTCCGATCCAGCGACATCACAGGCTACGCCGTGGTTGTTCGGTCACCACGTTATTCAACGGCTTCAGCCTATTCGGCGGCGGCGGCGTAGGGAATGTTCCGGTGACCATAGCGGCGGACGCGGACGTTCGCCTGTTCGGCGTGACCGACGAAGCCCTCGAGCATGCACAGCCGCGAGCAGTATTCGCCGATAAGGGCCGACGCCTCGTCGGTAAGGACGCGCTGATACGTGCAGGTCTTCAGGAACTTTCCGACCCACAGGCCGCCAGTGTAGCGCGCCGCTCCGAGGGTCGGCAGCGTGTGATTGGTGCCGATCACCTTGTCACCGAACGCAACGTTGGTGCGCGAGCCGAGAAAGAGGGCGCCATAATTCGTCATATTGGCTCGGAAATAGTCTGGGTCCTCGGTCATCACCTGCACATGTTCGGAAGCGATGCGGTCGGCTTCGCGCACCATTTCGTCATAGCTGTCACAGACGATCACTTCGCCATAGTCCTCCCAGGCCTTGCGGGCGATTTCTGCCGTGGGAAGGATTTGCAGCAGCCGCTCGATTTCGGCGAGGGTCGCAGCAGCGAGCGCGCGGGAATTCGTCAGCAGGATCGCCGGCGAGTTGGGACCGTGTTCGGCCTGGCCGAGCAGATCGGTGGCGCAGATTTCACCATCGACGCTGTCATCGGCGATGATCAGCGTTTCGGTCGGACCGGCGAACAGATCGATGCCGACGCGGCCAAACAGCTGGCGCTTGGCTTCGGCGACGAAAGCGTTGCCGGGCCCGACCAGCATGTTGACCGGCGCGATCGACTGTGTGCCGAGTGCCATGGCGCCGATGGCCTGGACGCCGCCCAGGCAATAGATCTCGTCGGCGCCAGCGAGATACTGCGCCGCGACGATGGCCGGAGCGGGTTTGCCGTGGAACGGCGGTGCACAGGTCACCACGCGGCCGACACCAGCAACTTTGGCTGTGATGACAGACATGTGAGCCGAGGCAAGCAACGGATATTTGCCGCCTGGAACGTAGCAGCCGACGGAATTGACCGGGATGTTGCGATGGCCGAGCACCACACCGGGCAAGGTCTCGACCTCGAGATCCAGCATCGTCGCCCGTTGCTTTTCGGCAAAATTGCGGACCTGCGTCTGGGCGAACTTGATGTCGTCGATATCGCGCGCCGACAGCTCCGCCAAACAGGCCTGGATCTCGGCATCGCTCAGACGGAAGTCTTTGCGATCCCAACCATCGAAGCGGATGGAGAGCTCTCGGACGGCTTCATCACCGCGCGTTTCGATGTCGAGGAGAATGACCTCGACTGTCGCCCGGACTTTTGCAGCATCCTCCGCGCGCAGAACCGCCGAACGGCCGCGTTTCAGAAACTCAGCCATGTTTTCCTCCTAGGAAGCTGATGGGAATGAAGTCGTAACTGAGATGCGACCGAACGTCCGGTCGACGATGGTCACGTCTGGTCGCCTTCGTAATTGATCGTGAAGTCGTCCGGCGGCTTCGGTCCCCAGATGTAAAACGCGTTTTCAGCATCGTGATGTCCGGTCTGCCAGTCATGATCGGCGGAGACGTAGTCGATATCCGAAGAATATTCGGCGTAACTGCCCCATGGATCACGTACATAGTGGAAATAGTTCGACCCCAACACGTGACGGCCGAAGCCCCAACCTTTCGAGAACCCCTTGTCGGCCATCTGCATGGCGCCAAGCCCGACAGAGTGGATCGAGCTGACATCCCAGCTCAGGTGATGCAGGCCGGGCGCGTTGGATTTTGCAAAGGCAATGAGATGATGATCGCTGCCGTGCACGCCATGCAGGAAAGCGATTCCGTCGCCGGCTCGATCCGAGACCCGCAACCCCAGTACGGTGCAATAGAAGGCGACCGCCCGGTCCACGTCGCGCGTGAAGACCAGGATATGCGCCAGGCGGCGCGGTTGCACTTTTTCCGCGTGCGACCGCAGCGGTGCAGCTGCCACATTGGCGGGGGCCGACGTGTTGAACACGTCCGACTTTTGGTTTGGCGACGTCTTTTCCGCGGCCCTGACTTCGATCACGTTGCCGTCGTGGTCCCGGAACCAAAAGCCGTCCGGCTGAGCGCCGGGGGGTGGATCGATCCGGCGAACGTGCTGGTCGTCGACATGTCGGCGGAAACCATCCAGCTCATCGTCGAATACGCCGAAAGACAAGTAATCCAGCTTCTTCTTGGCGCCCTCGCTGAGGGTTCCCCAACGATGCGGGTTGCCGAACGTATAGACCCCCAGCGTGTTGCCCTCCTCGCGCACGTCAAGGCCGAAGGCAAGGTAGAACTCCCGAGCCCGGTCAAGGTCGGGCACGCGCATGCAGAAGCTGTCCATCGAGTGGACGCCCAGGACGCCTTCGCGCCGGCTGGCGCCGACGAATCCTCTGATTGCCGTCATCGCCTCCCCCATTTTCTACCGTTCTTTTTGTTATCAGGCGGCCTTCGAACCTTGGGCCACCTCATCTTCGACCGTATTGACGAGCGTGCCAATCTGCTCGATTTCGATCTCGCAGACATCGCCGGCCTTCATGAACAAGGGCGGCTTCCGCCCCGCGCCGACGCCCGACGGCGTTCCCGTCACAATGACATCGCCGGGTTCCAACGTCATGGTCTGGCTGAGGATCGACACCAGCGATGCGACGCTGAAGACCATGTCGTCGATATTGGCCCGCTGAACGACCTTGCCGTTGAGCCGCGTTTCGAGCGTGAGGCCACTGCATCCCGGCGGCAGTTCGTCGGCGGTCACGAAAACCGGGCCGAAGGCGCCGGTCGAGTCGAAGTTCTTGCCGATCGTCCACTGCGGCGTAACATGCTGATAGTCGCGGATGGAACCGTCGTTGAAGATCGAATAGCCGGCGACATGGTCGAGGGCGCTGTCGGGCGCAATCTTCGATCCGCCCCGCCCGATGACGGCGACAAGTTCACCTTCATAGTCGAGCGTTTCGGACACTGCCGGCCGGATGATGGCGTCGCGGTGGCCGATCAAGCTCGAAGCAAACCGCGCGAAAATCGTCGGATACTGCGGCTGCTTGTAGCCAGATTCGACCGAATGGTCACGATAGTTGAGTCCGACGCAGAGCAGCTTCTTGGACTGAGTGAACGGCGGCAGGTAGCTGATGTCACTTAGCGGGATAGGCCGACCCGCACGCAGAACGTCGCCTGCCTTGCGCAGGCCATCAGCACCGGTGACGATCAACGCGTCGAGACGCCCGGGAAAGCGGGCATCGCTCGCGATGAGCCCTGACAGCGAGCCGTTCTCCTCAATCGCCAAACCTTCGTCGCCGTTCAGCAAAAAGCGCACAAATCGCATCGCGTGTCCTCCCTGGTTGGGTCGAAAATATCCGGGCATAGAACATATTTGTCAATAAAAAATATATTTTCTTTCCAAAAAACCTGTGTTATCCAATTCGACAGAGGGCCGAAAGCGCCCGCAGCGAAACAACAGGGTTGGAGGAAACCATGGGGGAGTTCGACCTCGCGATCATTGGGCGTGGACCCGTTGGGCTCGCGCTTGCGGCATTTGCGGCTCAGCTGAGCCTCAAGGTGACCATCATTGAGAAACATCGCGATCTCTACAAGTTGCCCCGTGCAGGACATGTAGATCACGAGATCGTGCGTCTGTTCCAGTCGGTCGGGGTGGCGGATGCCTTGCTGGCCGACAGCTATCCGACGACCGAATACGTTTGGGTGAATGCCCGCGGCGAAACTATGCTGGAGTTTGACTGGGGCGCCAAAGGGATCTCCGGATACAATTCCGACTACATGCAGTTTCAACCGGTGTTCGAGACGGCGTTTGACGAGCAGATTGCCTCAAACCCATTCGTCGAACAATTTCTCGGCTGGGAAGCGCAGGCTTTGACGCAGGACGATGCCGGCGTCGACTTGCGGCTGGCGCGGACCAAGCTCGTTGCCGGACAGGTGAAGCCCGTCGCCACCGACGAAATCACCGACATCCGGGCGAAATTCGTGGTCGCCGCAGACGGTTCCAACAGCAGCACGCGCCAGATGCTGGGCATCGAGCGTGACGACTTCGGCTTCAACGAGAAATGGCTGGTCGTCGATGCGCGCAAAAAGCGGGAATTCGCGCTTGATTTTGACTGCGGCCAGATTTGCGATCCGAGCCGACCGGTGACGGTATTGCCGCTCGGGAAACGCCATCGCCGCTGGGAATGGGCCCTTCTGCCGGGCGAGACGGTGGCGGAGATGGAACGTCCGGAAAAGGCCTGGGAGCTGCTCGGCAAGCGCGGCATCTCTGCGGACGACGTCGAAATCATCCGGCAACTGGTTTACACCTTCGAGGCACGCCATGCCCGTCAGTGGCGGCAAGGTCGTATCTTCCTGGCCGGAGATGCCGCGCACACAACCCCGCCGTTCATGGGGCAAGGCATGTGCTCGGGCATTCGGGACGCCAGAAACCTGGCTTGGAAGCTGGATCTCGTGTTGCGCGGCATCAGCGATGCGACGCTGCTGGAAACCTACGAGATCGAGCGGTCTCCGCACACCCGGGACTGGACGATGATTTCACTCGAGGCCGGCAAGGTGCCCTGCACGATTGATCCGGAAGAGGCGCGTCGACGCGACGAGCGGTTCCGGACCGGCTGGAAGCCGCCGATGCCGGATTTTCCGCAGCTTCGCGATGGCATCCTCGCGCAAGGGACGGATAAGCTGGCCGGCACGCTGAGCCTGCAGGCCCGCGTGGCAAAGGACGGCAGGACCGAGCTGTTCGACGAGTTTTTCCCAAGCCATTCCTTCGTCGTCATCAGCACCACGGCAAATCCCGCCTCGGTCTTGACGGCGCGACAGGTTGCGATGTTGCAGGCGATCGGCGTTACGTTCGTGCACATCGGCCCGTCCGGCGGTGCCGACGCCCATGATGCCGACGGTGCCTATGCCGACTATTTCGGCTCGAACGGCATCGAGGCCATTATCCACCGTCCCGACCTCTACGTCTTTGGCGCCGTGTCCTCTCTCGCCGATCTGCCTGATCTAGTCGACCAGCTTTTCGGCCAGCTTCATCTGGCCGATGCGTTCGGGACCGGGATACGGGCCGAAAGCACGGCGACCAAGGAGCGGTCTATTGCGTGAACAGCCGGTGCTCCTTGCCAGCGGCCTTGCCTGGCCGGAATCGCCCCGATGGCGCGACGGCGAACTCTTCATCTCGGATGTCCATCATTTTCGTCTGGTGAAGATTTCGACGGATGGTGCGGTCGAGACGGTCTGCACTGTCGAGGGACGACCGGCGGGCATGGATTTCGCCGCCGATGGCAGCCTGTTGCTGGCAACCGGCGTCGGCCGCGAACTGCTACGGATCGATCCGTCGACCGGCGCGCGGCAGCGTGTCGCCGACCTCGGCGGTGTCGCCAAGGCCTTCCTCAACGACATGATCACCCATCGCTCCGGCTGGTCTTGGGTTGGCGATACCGGTTTTCGCTTCGGCGTCGATGATCCCGTCGCCAACGGCAGTCTGTGGGCCTACCACCCGGATTACGGTGTGAAGCCAGCCGCCGCCGACATCTTTTTCCCCAACGGTATGGTCATCGGGCCCGACGATACGACGCTTTATCTGGTCGAGACGTTCGGCAAGCGGATCAGCGCCTTCGATATCGGCGAGGCCGGAGCGCTCACCAACCGGCGCATCCATGCGGAGCTTCCCGGCAAGGCGGACGGCATGTGCCTCGACGCCGATGGCTGCTTGTGGACAGCCATGCTGTTCGAGGGCGCATTCCTGCGCATTTCGCCGGCAGGCGACGTGATCGAGCGGATCGACTTCCCCGGCCGCAACGCCATTGCCTGCGTCGCGGCAGGCGAGGACCGGCGCACGCTCTATCTCTGCGTCTGCGCGATGGACCGAACCGACCCGGACAATCCGGTTCGGCACGGCGAGATCTACACCACAACGCTGGCCGTCCCTGGCGCCGGGCGGCCGTAGCGACGGCACGTGCCGGCCAACTGCGAGCTCAGCTTGCGGCATCGACAGCCGCACTGCGTCCAAATATGAAATATATTTTCATGCCATAAATATATCTTTATCCGAACCGAGCAAACCGACGGACCACCCACGCCGGCCGAACGGCACCACAAGACGAAAGACCGGCCAGACGACGGCGCACGCCGATGCGATCGAGGCCACACGAGGAGGAACGACGATGACCCCACTGAACGTTCTGTTGATCGCCGCCACCCTGGCCGCCGCGGGCACTCCCCTGACGCTGCCTGCCACCGCCGCCGATGCCAAGAAGCTCGTCTTCCTCACCGGACCGACGGAAGACCGCTTTATCGGCACCTTTTCCAAGCGCTTTCTGGAAAGGGCCGCTGCCGCCGGACTGCAGGTGACGCAGTTGACCAGTCCATTCGATCCGGCCTTGCAGGCGCAACAGCTCGACGATGCCATCGGTCAGATGCCCAATATGATCGTCCTGCAGCCGCTCAGCTCCGGCGCCGTGCATCCAGCGCTGGTCCGGGCCAAGGCCGCCGGCATTCCGGTCTTTGTCGTCATCTCGCAGGTCGACAACGGCGAGCAGCTTGTCGCAGGCAGCATGGCCAATGACGAGGCAAGGTCCGGGACGCTGGCCGCCGAAGCCATCATTCAAGGTCTGAGAGCCGGCGGAAAGGCAACCGCAAAGGTGGCGGCCATCACTGGCACGGCCGCTGAAGGGATTGCGCCGAAGCGCATGGCCGCCTTCACCAAGCGGCTGGCCGCGGAGCCGTGGATCAAGCTGGTCCAGGTCGAGGATGCCCATTGGATGCCGGCCGCGGCCGAGCAGATCGCCGGGCAACTGTTCGCCCGCTACGCAGCCGACGGCGGCCTCGACGCCATCTATGGCATGAACGACGCCATGGCCAACGCGATCGTGCAGGCGGCCGACAGCGCCGGCGTCGAGCTCGGCACCGGCGCGGGCCGGTTGCTGATTGTCGGTGGCGGCTGCAATACGTCGGGCATCGGCAATGTGAGCGAACACAAGCAATACGCCACGCTGAGCGCCCCGCGGCCGGTCGACGACGCGGCAACCTCGGTCGGGCTCATCACCGACTATCTCGCCGGCAAGCCGATCCCGGCGCTGACGGTGACGACGCCGTTGGAAATCATCACCCCCAATAACCTCGCTCAATTCACCGAAGCCTGCAGCTTCTGACGCCACCCGGCGCCGGCGCCCAGGCCGGTGCCGCCTGTCAATCGGAGGATGCCATGCCCGTGAGAGCCATCGGCGAACCCGCAGTCGCGCGGCTGACGGTCGACAGCATGACGAAACGGTTCGGCGCCGTCACCGCGATTGCCGACGTGTCGCTGACGCTTGCCGCCGGCGAGGTCAGGGCGCTCTGTGGCGGCAACGGTGCCGGCAAGAGCACGCTGGTCAAGATCTTGACCGGCGTGCTCTTGCCGACCAGTGGCCAGATCGCGGTCGACGGCGTGCCGCGACGCTTTGGCAATCCGGTCGACGCCCAGCGCGCCGGCCTGGCGCTGGTTGCACAGGAGCTCAGTCTTGCCCCGGATCTCTCGGTGCATGACAATCTCTGGCTCGGCCATGCCGATGCGCCGATGCGGCGACGGACGGCGGCAAGTGTGGCACGGGCGAGGACTGTGCTCGACGCGGTCGGGCTCGAAGCTGTCGCCGTCGACACCCGCGTCGCCGACTTGAGCCTCGCCGAGCGACAACTGATCGAGATCGCCCGCGGCCTCATCCGCAACGCTTCCACCCTCATTCTCGACGAACCGACGGCCACGCTGTCGGAACGGGAGATCGCCCGCGTGTTTGAGGCGGTCCGGCGGCTGAAGAGCCGTGGCTGCTCGGTCATCTACATCACTCACCGCATGGGCGAGGTCTACGACCTCTGCGACTCGGTCACGGTGATGCGCAACGGCCGGCTCATCACCACCGATCTGGTGGCCAATGTGCCGCGCCACGACCTCCTGGAACTGATGATCGGTCGCAAGCTGACCGATGTCTATCCCGCCGCCGCCGCGCCGCCCGGTGCAGTCATGCTGCGGGTGCGCGATCTCAGCATCCCCCAGATCGTCGACAGGTTTTCGGCTGAGGTCCGCGCTGGCGAGATCGTCGGCATTGTTGGCCAGATAGGCTCCGGCACCATCGAGACGGTCCGCGCCCTTGCCGGTCTCGTTCATGATGCGGAGGGTGAAGTGCAGGTCGGCAAGCGAATCATGATGCTTGGCTGCTCGACGCGGGCTGCGTCGGCCGGCATGCGCTTCGTCTCCGAGGATCGCGCCGCCGAAGGCATCTTTCTCGACATGAGCGGGCACCACAATCTCGTGGCAACCCGTTTGTCCGAGAACGTGAAGAGCGGCGTGATCCGGCCGTGGACGCTGAGGCGGATTGCCCGACTGCTGGCGCGGCAGGTCAGTTTCGATTACCGCCGGCTTGCACTCGCCGCCGGACGGCTGAGCGGCGGAAATCAGCAGAAGCTCGCCATCGGGCGCTGCTCCGACCGTCGCCATCCCGGCGTCATCCTGCTCAACGAGCCGACCCGCGGCGTCGACATGGGCGCCCGCGCCGAGATCTACCAGACGCTGCGGCGACTGGGCGCCGAGGGCAACGCCATTGTCATGGCCTCGACGGATCTGGAAGAAATCATCGGCTTGGTCGACCGGGTGGTGACGATGCGGCGCGGCCGTATCGTCGGGGTGCATGCGCGCGCCGCGATCTCGGAGACGACCATTCTCGCCGAAATCACCCAAGCGGAGGTCACGGCATGACCGAGGCGGCCCATTCCCTGGCCTTGAGCGAAGGGACCCCGACAGGTCCGAGATTGCGACGGGTGCCGCTGGCCACCCTCGCCCGGCTCGCCGCGCTGGCGCTCTTGGTCGGGCTCGCGCTGTCGACCCCGGGATTTCTCTCCCGCGTCAGCTTGATTGCCCTCGCCAACGCCATGTCGCTCGTCGGCTGCGTTGCCCTCGCCATGACGTTCCTGACCATCGGCGGCAACATCATGTCGCTCAGTCTGGCGGCAACCACATCCGTCGCCGGCATGGTGTTCATGGCCGCGCTCGGATGGGGCCTGCCCACCGCGGTCGTGCTGGCGCTCGTGGCCGGCGGGGTGATCAGCGGCCTGCAAGGCGCCGTGATCGGCTGGCTGCGGGCCAATCCGATTATCGTCTCGCTCGCCGCCTACGCTTTGCTGATCGGTGCCGCCCAATTGGTCGCCGGGCCGAAAGTGCTGCCGGCCGGGCCGGATTTCCAACTGCTGAAGGGGCGCTGGCTGGATGTGCCGATTTCCTTCCTCGTTTTCGTCGGGCTGGCGATCATCGGGCAGCTCATCGTCAGTTTCACCCGCTTTGGCCACGAGCTGATGTTCGTCGGCAGCAACAACCGGGCGGCAGAAGCCGCCGGCATCCACGTCGGCCGCGTCACCGTCGCAGCGCATGTGCTGGCAGGCGCATTCGCGGCGATCGGCGGCATTCTGGTCGCCTCGCGCTTCGGTTCTGCCGATATGCAGACCGCACGAGGGTTCGAATACACCGCGATTGCGGCCGTCCTGATCGGCGGCACTTCGATCGCCGGCGGCAGCGGTTCGTTGCTGCAGACCCTTCTGGGCATTGCGGCGATTGCCGTCATCAACGCGCTCGCCCTGATGCAGGGGTTCAGCATGGAGGTGCAGCGGCTGACCGTCGGTTGTGCCGTGCTGGTGGTCATCGTTCTGCAGGGTTTGGGGAGGATGAAGCGATGAACGCCTTCGCAGATGACAGAAAGCCGCTCGTCATCCTCGCAGCCGTCGTGCTGGTGTTGGCCATTGCGCTTTTCCTGCGCGGCATTGGCTCGCTCGACCTGATCCTCTTCTCCATCCTGCAGTATTTCGCCACCATCGGGCCAGTGGCTCTCGGCCTCGGCCTGACCATGATCGCGCGCGAATTCGATATCTCCGTCGGCAGTACCATGAGCCTTGCCGGCTGCGTCGCGGTGATCGTCGGCCAACGCGATCCCAACCTCGGAGCCCTCGCCGGCATAGCGACAGGCGTTGCGGTCGGCTTTCTGCAGGGCGTCCTGGTGACCGGCCTCGGCCTCAGCTCGATCTCGGTCTCGCTTGGCGCGCTGATCACGCTCGCCGGGCTCTCCTACGTGGTGACGGGCAATCAGACCATATCGCTCAACCATGCCGACATCACTCAGGCCATCAATGCGCCGATCGGCTCGGTCTTTTCAGTCCGAAGCCTCTTTGCCATCGGCTGCTTCGCTGCTGCCGGCGTGGTTGTTGCGCTGACGCGGGTGGGCGCGGAACTGACGGCAACCGGCAGCGATCGCGTCGCCGCCGCAACGGCCGGCGTGCGCGTGAACCGTGTCGTCGTCGTGGTCTTCATGCTGTCCGGCGGACTGTCGGCGGCCTCAGGCGTATTCCTGTCCTATGGGTTGTCGGTCGCCTCGCCCTCCGGCCTGACCGATGTGCTCGTTCCCGCCATCTCCGCCGCCATTGTCGGCGGCGTGGCGCTCACCGGCGGGCGCGGCAGTCCGGTCGGCATCGCCTGTGGTGCGTTGACGCTGTGCACCCTCAATGCTGGCTTGAACGCGCTTGGCGTCTCCCCGACCATGCAGCAGATCATCCTCGCCGGCGTGCTGTTCACCGTCGCGGTCGTGGCGGCGCCGCGCCTGAACCGCATATGGATGCGCCGCACACAAAACGGTGGCGGAGCTCTATAGAAACCGATATTTCCATCAAAAATAGATTTTATGACCAAGATGGAGCGACACATATGTCGAACGAACCGGCTCCGACTCAGGCGGAAGCGGTCTATCGGCGGCTGAAAGCCGACATCCTCAGCTGTCGACTGCGACCAGGGGCGCGCATCCGCATCAACGAGGTGGCGAAAGAGGCAAATGTCAGCCTCGGCGCGGTGCGCGAAGCGCTGTCGCGGCTTGCCATGGAGGACATGGCCGTCGCGACTGCGCAAAAGGGCTTCAGCGTTCCCGAGGTCTCGATCGAGAACCTGCTGGATTTGACCAATACCCGCGTCCTGATCGAGGAATTCTGCATTCGAGCATCGATCCGCAATGGTGATATCGAATGGGAAACGGCGCTGGTCGGAGCCTTCCATCGCCTGCAGCATCTGCCGGAAATCGAGGCGGGGGAAACGCCGATGCTGAGCGAACGCTGGGCGGCTGCGCACCAGCAATTCCACTTTGCGATCGTTGCCGCTTGCCATAGTCCGTCGCTGTTGAAGATCCGCTCCGTTCTTTTTGCGCAGACGGAGCGTTATCGTCGCCTCTCGGTACCACTCCGCAAGGTGGATCGCGATGTCGCCGCCGAACATAAGGCGATATTTGCGTCGGTGATCGATAGGGATGCCGATCGCGCAAGCGAGTTGATGGCGCGCCACTTCCGCTTTACGACCGACATCGTCATCGACTCGCTCGAACAGCAAGCCATCGAGACGCCGCAGTTGCTGAAGCTCGGCTGAACTGGAATCCATCGAGACGTGGGCATGACCGACAAGTCCGTCATTGCAGGACACGGGCGCCCAACCAGACGGGAGGGGCGTCGCAAGATCTCTTCCCCCGAGATTTGCTGAGCCAAATATCCGACGGCAGTGTGCTGCCTTCAATGCACATCACCAAAAGTACACTGACGGCGGTGGTCCAAGCCGGCCGGCAATCGTCGCGTCGGCAGGATCGCGTGCCTCCGGCGGCCCTGCCCTGAGGCCGGTCCCGACGAGCCGAATATTGGCGTAGCGCGGTTCTGGGCGACCATCGTGGCAGAATGGGCAGTGCACTGTGCGGTCCTGCCGATTCGAAGGGGGAATTGCAGGGAGGCGCCCTTTCCGGAGGCTCCCAGCTTGCCCCTGTCTCGATCCCGTTGGCGGGCAGGCGGCGCGTCGTACAAGGGCTCGCAGCGACGATCGTCGAGCAAGCCGAGCAAGAGCGTCCGACTGAAACGTGGGTCTGGTCAGAGCCCAGAGGCGGAAGTTGGGCTTGTTCCGCTCGGGCGACCGAAAAGGGCGCCGATAACCGTTCGTCCGCATTGGAACAGAAACGTCAAAAGGCGGCCGTTCTCAAGATCGGGGCGCTTGTGATTGTCGATCAGGCGATATCCGGATGACGCGGCGGCCCTGTTTGTTTATCACGTTGGAAGGGCTAAAAATGTGATTTATAGCGAGCCTATACCGGTGCTGCAGGTCGATTGAGGAGGATCGAATTCGCCCCCATCGACACATCGTGGCTATGGTGAGGATGAACGTTCAATCTGCTCGCCCCCAGTGCGCGGACACCAGACAAGGGAGTTGAAAGATGACGCAGCAGGGCAGCGGCACGGCCGCCGTGATCGCCGAGGGTCGTACATCGCTGGGCGTTGAATTCGGATCCACCAACATCAAGGCGTGCCTCATCGGGCCGGACCACCAGGTCCTCGCAACGGGCACTCATGGTTGGGAGAACCAATTCGTCGACCGCTTGTGGACCTATTCGGAAGACGCAATCTGGACCGGTCTCCAGGCTGCCGTCGCGAACTTGGCGGCTGATGTCCAGCGACGCTACGGCGTGCCCCTCACCCGCATCGGCGCGCTGGGATTCTCGGCCATGATGCACGGGTATCTGGCGTTCGACGCGAAGGGCGCCTTGCTCGTCCCGTTCCGCACCTGGCGCAACACCAACACCGAGCGCGCCGCCGCCGAACTGACCAAGACGCTTGGCTTCAATTTCCCGCTCAGGTGGTCGGCCTCGCACCTCTATCAGGCGGTCCTCGACAAGGAGCCGCATGTCGCCGACGTCGCGTTCATCACCACGCTCTCGGGCTTTGTGCATTGGCGCCTCACCGGCCGCAAAGTGCTCGGCGTAGGCGACGCCTCGGGCATGTTCCCGATCGATCCGGCCACCCACGACTACGACGCAGCGATGCTGGCGCGGTTCGGCGAGATGGTCGCCGCCCGTCGACCGGGGCTCGACGCCGCGGCGTTGTTCCCCAAGGTGCTGGTTGCCGGGGAGGACGCAGGTAAGCTCACAGCGGAGGGCGCCGCGCTGCTCGATCCGACCGGTCGGCTGCAGCCGGGGACGCCGGTGTGCCCGCCTGAAGGTGACGCCGGTACGGGCATGGTCGCCACCAACGCCGTCGCGCAGCGCACCGGAAACATCAGCGCCGGCACGTCGATCTTCGCCATGGTGGTGCTCGAGAAGCCCCTGACCGCAGTGCATGAGGAGCTCGACATCGTCACCACGCCCGCGGGCGATCTGGTCGCGATGGTCCACTGCAACAACGGCGCAAGCGAGCTCGGGACCTGGGCAGGTGTCTTCACCCAGTTCGCCGCCGCGATTGGGGCCAATGCAGATTCGAACGCCGTCTTCGGTGCCCTGTTCGATGCCGCGCTGAAGGGCGAGGCGGACGGCGGCGGGCTCCTTGCCTACAACTACCTCGCCGGCGAGCCGATCACCGGCATGGCCGAGGGACGTCCGCTCATCGTCCGCACCCCCGGCAGCCGTCTCACGCTCGCCAACTTCATGCGCACCCAGCTCTACGCCGCCTACGGCACGCTGAGCCTGGGTATGAACGTGCTGCACGGCGAGGGGGTGAAATTGGACTCGATGTTCGCGCACGGTGGCATGTTCAAGACCGCGGGCGTCGCGCAGCGTTTCCTGGCGGCAGCCATCGGCGCTCCCGTGACGGTAGGTGACACCGCCAGCGAGGGTGGCGCGTGGGGCATCGCCGTACTGGCAGAGTACCTGCGCACAGGCGCGGGCGAGGCCTTAAGCGACTACCTTACGGGCCGCGTGTTTGCGGGCGCCAAGCTCGACGTGGCCGAACCCGACCCCGCCGATGTCGAGGGCTACGCCAAGTGGCTCAAGCAGTATTCGGCGGGACTGGCGATCGAAAAGGCGGCGACGGAGTCGATCAGCTAGTGGTCCGGCTCCGACAGTTGCATCCCACCTGCCGCGCGCTCTTGCGCAAATGTCGGAGTCCCAGGACCACTAGCAATTCACTGAGTCTCGTGGAGCTTTGAATTTGACACTTGAGTCTGGACGCGCAGCTTGCTGGGACTCAAATGTCAAATTCGCTCCACGAGCCGGCGGACCATCCGCCGAACGACAGCCCTGTTGGTGCGTTACCGCCGGTTCCGTCAAGTTCTGACCTTTTCATCGGACTATGATGGAACCGGAAGCGGCCGATCGGGCGCCGGCTGGTCAGTGGCCGGGAGGGGAACGGCAGATTTCGGCATCCCCGTCAGGGATAGCGGACGTTCTGCGCAGCGGAGGGACGGTCTGAGACGTGGCCCGAGGCGGACGCTCATTCTGAGCTGACCACATCATAAGAATCGCACAGTGTCTGCAAACCCGCTCCGACGAATGAGCCCAGACTCAAGAACATCAAATTATCGATGAGACAAACAGAACGAAGACTCTGAGGGGTCAATACAGGCGCCGAACGAGACCCACCTTGGGATCAGATTCGTTCAATGGAAATAGGCTGCCACAGCATTGCCGGTTGAGGTGACATTTGGGCGCCCAAGCACATTCAGCCGTCACCTATTTCCATGCGACAGCCTTGCGCTAGAGCATTTCCCGCTCAGATGGACTCATCTGAGCGAAAGGAAATGCTCCAGAGTCAATAGCTTGAGCG
>JARLIT010000343.1 GCA_031291575.1 Ancalomicrobiaceae bacterium | reverse complement strand
GCGTTGGCGATGCCGTGGATACTGGAGGCTCCGAGCTTGAAGGCCAGGCCCTTCAGCACCAGTAGGACGGCGTCCTTGGGTCTGAGACCGCCGAGGTCGCGCGTCGCATCGACCAGCGCCGCCTTGGCTTCGGGAACGCCAGGCCCCTGCATTCCGCCGATGGCCAACGAAACGGTCCCATCCGGATCGGTGACGAAGATGAACGTCATGCGATAGAGCCGGATCGGCTGGGTCCCGTGGAAGAGCGAAACCGTCAGTTCGCCCTCGTGGCGGGCGCCGGCTTGGTCGGACCGGCACAGGAGGACGGGATAGAGCTCGCGGCGCCCCTTGACGCTGCCCAGGTCGACGACCCGCCCAGACCACAGTGCCTCGAGCGTCTCGCGGCGGAACACGCGGCTGGAGACCTCGAAATGGTTGATCAGCAGCGACTGCTTCCAGTCTGCCGCGGGGAGGTAGAAGAAATAGGTCGCCAGTGACTTGCGCACCAGTTCAAGCGGGGGCTGGCCGAGGCGCGTGACGCGGCCGTACTGCTCGATAAAATCGATCCAGCGCACGGCCTTCTTCAGCTGAGTCAACGAACGCCCGAAAAAGACGACCGACTTTTTCAGAGTAGCAAACCGCGCTAAAGCATATGTGTAGTAGAAAATCTTGAGAACGGAGCCCACGCCAACCTTCGCATTGCCGTCATTGCTGCTTGCATCAAGGTCGCCCGCACCCGACGGCGACCCAAGATCGCCGATCACGCCATGACCGGGATTGGGGGTAGTCTGTACCGGACGAGCGGCCAATCGGGCGACGACCGCTCGCGGCAGGTTCCTCAGCCAACCGAAGGGCGCCGGCTCGGTTTCACCAGCTGGGGTTCGGCTTGTGCCCTGCAAAGGAATATCCGCCATTGGACAGCTACTATGCTCCTGTACCAACAGGTACTATGTCCACTCGTGGGGCTTTTGTCACATAAAGTCGGTCCCCGCAAGGCGATATGAACAATGCTCAACATCATGAATTCGCATTACTCGTGACCACGACCGTTGTTTTCGGCCCGGCACCACACGTGCGACGAGTGGCGTATCACCCCTGCCGGCTGGAGCCCGTGCCGGCGGCATAGCCGGCGAGCGCAGCGTAGTCCTTGCGGTTGACGTCGACGTAGGCGTTGGCGAATTCGGCAATCGCGTCGTCGAAGGCCGCGCCCGAACCGAGATAGCCGCCGATGGCGACGGGATCGCCCGAGCGGGCATGGGCGCGGGCAAGGGTGCGGGCACACAGGTCGGCATAGGCCGCGAGCGCGGCGCCGTCCTCGATTTCCTCGGCAATCAGGTCACCGAGCGAGGCCAACCGCTGGTTCTTCAGTTGGCGGACGTAGAAGTGCCGCCCGCTGAGTGTTTCCGGCATCCAGCCGAGAAAGACGTCGGACGCTGCCTGCAACGCCCGCTGGCCCTCCACCACCCGCCGGCCATCGTCCTCGATCGCCGTCGGCGCCTCGGCAAGATCGGCAATCACCGACGGCTTCGCCTCCTTGATCTGCAGAACCAGGCGGTCGTTGTCAGCCGTCGTGTAGAGGCCGATGGCACACAGCGTGCCGACCGAGCCGACGCCGACCACCTTGATGGCCGTATCGACGAGACTGTAGCGCTCGATCAACTGACGGCGATCGGGCTGCAGCGTCTGGGGATAGGTGCCGAGCGCGTCGCTCGCCTCCGCCAGAAGGTGAGCTGTCTCGTCGTCGCCGTGATGGATCTTGCCGTCCCGATCCTGGAACCGCGCCGAGCGGCCGGACAAGTCGAGATGCGGCACCTCGTCGTCCGCCTCGATCTTCGCCGCGGCCTTGATCAGGCCGCGCCGGATGACGCGCCTGAGCCGCCGATCATCGATGCGTTCCAGTTCCACGTCGAGGAGGATGCGCTGATGCCAGATCGCGAGCGGCGACAGTCTGGCGAGTTCGCGCATGAACTCGCGGTAGGCCCTCACCGCGCGGCGCACGATCGCGTGCGCCCGCTTCGGCCCGATGCCAAAGTCGTGCGCGGCGATCGCGATCGACGCGGCGAGCCGCTTGACGTCGACGGTGAAGTCAACGCCGGCAAACGTCTCGTCGAAGTCGTTCAGATCGAACAGGATGTGCGCTTCCGGCGAGACAAAGGCGCCGAAATTCATCAGGTGGCAATCGCCCGACGCCTGCACCGTCAGGCCGGGCTTCTGCAACGGCATCAGGTCGGCCGCCATGATGGCGGCAGCGCCGCGGAAGAAGGCGAACGGGTTTTCCAGCATGCGCCTGTGACGCTCAGGCACCAGACTGGCGATGCGCGAGACGTCCTGGGCCAAGAGAATCGAGAGGGCATCGCGGCCGCGCGGCAGATCGAGTTCGGCATGCGCCTCGCGCGGCCAAGCCCCCCGTAGCCGTTTGGCCGCCTGATGGCGATCGGCCCGACTGACTGTTGGTGCGCTCAAGCTCATAGGGCCTCCGTCGCTCTAGTGGTCCGACTCCGACATTTGCACCCCACTTGCCGCGCGCACTTACGCACATGTCGGAGTCCCAGAACCGCTAGCAATTCATTGATTCTAGTGGAGCTCTGAATTTGACGTTTGAGTTTTGTCGCGCAACTCGCTGGGACTCAAATGTCAAATTCGCTCCACTAGCTCCCACCGGCGGACACGCCCTAGCCCGTGACGCCCTCAGGCGACGACGGCGAAGGGCGCCACCGGCGCATAGACGCAATCGCCGGAACCGCCGTCCTCGTGCACCAGCATGGCAAGCGTCCCCGGCCGGTCCAGCAGCATCATGCCACAGTGCCAGACACCGGGCAGATAGGAGATGCCGATCCCCGCCGGCGCAATGAACGCCTTGATCTCGGTCGGATCCGGCCGCCCGTCCACAGTCGGGGCGACGATCACCAGATAGCGCGACACATTGAGCGGCAGGAAGGCCTGGGTGGAAAACGGATGCTTTTCGAATTTGTCGATGACGACCGGCAGGCCGGTGACCGGAGGCCGGACGCAGGCGAGATTGGTGCGGGCATCGGCGCGGCGGTTGTCCACCGTGGCGACGAAATTCAGCCGGCCGGCGCCTTCCGGGCAGTCGACGACCTCGCCGAAGGGGGCAAAGGCAGCGGCATCTATTGGGGTGGCAGCGATCTCGATCATGGTCCAATCCTCAGAACGGCAGCTTCATGCCCGGCGGCAGGCCGAGCCCGGCGGTCAGTTCCTGCATCTTGGCGGCAACGGCCGCCTCCTGCTTGCCCTGTGCGTCGCGATGCGCCGCGACAATCAGGTCTTCGAGGATCTCAACCTCCTCGGGCTTCAACAGCGAGGGGTCGATCTTCAAGGCCACGAGACTGCCCTTGCCGTTGAGCGTCACGCTCACCATACCGGCACCGGATGCGCCGGTGACCTGCAGGTCGACGAGTTCCTCCTGCAGCGCACTCATGCGCGCCTGCATCTCCTTGGCCTTCGACATCATGCCGAGAAAGTCCATCACGCCTCTCCAAATTCGATGCGATTTGGGTGACGTCTATAGCATGCCGCGACGGGGGCGGAATGGGTCAACGGCCTAAATGCGGGGATCGCACTCGAAGGGCGCAAATCGCAGCCCCGCCACACCGAAATAGCGAACTGACCAGATCAAACTACATCTTGGCATCGGATACCGCTCCAGAATACATCCCTGAATTGGAATATTGACAAAATCCTCAATTTACCTCCGCGGGCAGTTCCAATTGACAATTTGGCAATCAGGCAAATATTTCCTGGATTCCGGCAATATATGCCTGTTTGTTTCTGTGGCGTCGCTGGATATTTCTGGATATCTGCGGTTTTCGATCTGGTATCTTGGTTGCTATCCGTTCGGCAGTATCCAATTTGCCGCTGCTGCTTGAACCATTCGGGGTGCGAATTGGATTTCGAGTTGGGAGACGACCAGATGGCAGACATGACCGTAAATGGAGCAACAGTCTATCGTTTGAGTGACACGTTGAAAGATGTCACACCACAGGCGAAAGCGGTTAAACTCGCTGACTGGGACACCACGATCAACAGCGGTGATTTAATCATGGCTTTGGCCAACGTCAACCCAAGTCGAACAGCGTCAGATCCGAAGGACGCACAAAATTTCTACGCCTCCATTCAGAAGGATGGAAAGACCGTCGCACTCGTCTACAAAGATGGGTCCTATACGCTGCCGAGCGCCGTATCCGCCCCGGCGGATCTGGCGAATGGAACTCCAGGCACAGGGCTGGCCGAAGCCCGACTGGCACAATTGGGCAAGGCGATGGGCGGCACAGTGCAATATGCCAAGGGCGGCGCGGTGCAGGGCCTGAGCAGCCTCGTGCAGGCGTCAAACAATCAGTTCTGGGCGCAACTCCTGTCCACCCAGGAGAGTTCGGCGGCGTAAGGCTGAGCGGCGCGGCGCGTCACTCTTCGGGCATCCAGCCGGGATCATCCACCTCGAAGCCGGGCAGATCCTCGAAATCGCCGATGTGGTCGTCGGCCTCGCCGTCGTCGGTCTCGCTCTCGCCAAAAGCCGCGTCCGGCACCCGGGCAGGGCCAACGCCGACCACGGCCCCGGTCGGCCGGTCGATGCGCACATCGACGATCTTGGCGCCGGGGAAACGGCGCATGACGGCCGCGACGAGAGGATCGGCGCGGGCGTCGCTCATCAGGCGGTCGTGCGCCGCCTCGCGTTCCTCGGCGATGGTCGCCCCGCCGGCCTCGCGCGCGACGACGACCATCCAGCGCTCGCCGGTCCAGTCGGCCAGCTTGCGGGCAAGATCCTGCACCAGATCGCGCGGCGCATCGCTCGTCAGCGCGATCTCGATGCGGCCGGGCTCGAACTTCACCGGCCGCATCTGCCGTTCGACCGCCAGTTTCAGCATAATGTCGCGCTTCTCGGCGGCGACCGCGGCGATATCGGCGAGCGATGCCAGATGGATGGCCGGCAGCGCGGGCGCGGGCGTCGCTGCGACCGGGGCTGACGCCGGCGCGAGATCGGGATTGGAGGCGACGAGCCGGGCGACGGGGGCCCGTTCGGCGCGGGGCTCGGCCGGATCGGGGGCGTAGGCGCGCGCCGTCGAGGCACCGAATTCCGCCCCGCCGCTGTCCGTCCCAGCCCGTTCGGACACGACGGGTGGCGCGATCAGGCTCGTCGCCGTGGCTCCGGCCGGACCGGATCCGCGCGGCGCGCCCGAAGGAACCGCAGCGGCACCGGCGCCACCCTCGCGCAACACCTTCAGCGCCTCGTCCGGGGTCGGCAGGTCGCTGGCATAGGCTAGGCGGATGAGCAGCATTTCTGCCGCCGACATCGCCTTCGGCGCCGATCGCACCTCGTCGTAGCCTTTCAACAGGATCTGCCAGGCGCGGCCGAGGACCCGCAGCGACAGACCGCCCGCCATCGCCAGACCGCGTGCCACTTCGTCCGGGCTCGCCGCGGCGTCGTTCGCCGCTTCGGGCACCAGTTTCAGCCGCGTGACGAAATGGGTGAACTCGGCCAGATCGGCGATAACGACGGCCGGGTCGGCGCCGACATCGTATTGGCCGCGCAATTCGGCCAGCGCGCCGAGGGCGTCGCCGCGCATCAGCTTTTCGAACAGGTCGATGATGCGGGCGCGGTCCGCGAGCCCGAGCATCGTGCGGACCTCTTCGGCCGAAATGCCGCCTTCACCGTGGGCGATCGCCTGATCCAACAGCGACAGGGCGTCACGAGCCGAGCCTTCGGCGGCGCGCGCGATCAGGCGCAGCGCATCGTCGTCGATCGACACGTGTTCGAGGTCGGAAATACGGCGCAGGTGCTTCACCAGCACGTCGGCGTCGATGCGCCTGAGGTCAAAGCGCTGGCAGCGGGACAGGACCGTGATCGGCACCTTGCGGATCTCGGTCGTGGCGAAGATGAACTTCACATGTTCCGGCGGCTCTTCGAGCGTTTTCAACAGGCCGTTGAACGCGGCATTCGACAGCATGTGCACTTCGTCGATGACGTAGACCTTCATGCGGGCCGACACCGGCTTGTAGCGCACCGCCTCGATGATCTCGCGGATATCGCCGATGCCGGTATGGGAGGCCGCGTCCATCTCGATCACGTCGACATGGCGGCCTTCCATGATGGCACGGCAGTGCACGCCCAGCTCCGGCATGTCGATGGTCGGCTTGTCGATCTTGCCGGGGATCTCGTAGTTGAGGGCCCGGGCGAGGATGCGGGCCGTCGTCGTCTTGCCGACGCCGCGCACGCCGGTCAGCATGTAGCCTTGCGCGATGCGGCCGGACGCAAAGGCGTTGGTCAGCGTGCGGACCATCGGCTCCTGGCCGATCAGATCGTCAAAGCTTTGCGGGCGGTATTTGCGCGCCAGCACGCGATAGGCGCCGGACTTGACTTCCTGGGCCTCGGTCGCGTCGACTGGGAAAAGACCGTCCATGGCGAGGCCTTCTGCAATCGGCAGCGAAAATCTGGAAAGCCCTCGCCGTCCGACACGACGCCACAAGGCGTCATCCGGTCGAACGGCCGGCTCCGGCCGGGGTCTCCGCGCCGAAAGCGGGGAGATGTGGGAGGCTGGACACGCGACCCGTGCCGAACCCGTTGTGGCTGCTTCCTTCCGGACCTGACCAGGTTGGCGAGTGGCGACGTCCACTGCCAACCTCCCGGCCTTCATATCGCCAATCGCGCG
>JARLIT010000342.1 GCA_031291575.1 Ancalomicrobiaceae bacterium | reverse complement strand
GCTCGTCTGCCTTCTGCGTCAGTGCGTCCAGCTTCGTACACACCAACGCTTCAAACAAGGCCTCTCGCGTCGGGAAATGACGAAGCAGCGTGGCCAGCCCGACGCCGGAGCGGCGGGCAATATCGCGCATGGACGCGTTGACACCGTGCTCTGCGACGACGTCACGCGCGACCGTGAGGATATGGTCGTAATTTTTCCTAGCGTCGGCTCGCATATTTCGCCTTGATAAAAGGATCGGTGATCCATATAACTGGATCAGTGGTCCAATAGATATACTACATGTTTGCAAATGGCAACAGAGGCGCTGTTCGACAGCGTGGAAGTGGAAGCCATGGGAAGCACGAACATGAGCATTATCAGCGTCATCGGCTCACGCGGCGCGGCTGCAGCGGTCGGCGGCTTTGCCGCCGCAGCCGGTCACATCATCTAGGAGCAATAGCATGCATGTTTTCGTTACTGGCGCGACCGGTCACGTTGGTTCGTACGTCATCCCTGACTTGATCGCAGCTGGCCACGAGGTGACCGGCCTGGCCCGGTCGGACAAGTCCGCGGGCGCGGTGTCTGCGCTCGGCGCCAAGGTCCGCCGCGGAGATCTTGCCGACCTCGAAGCGCTCAAGGCGGCGGCCGCGGAATCGGACGGCGTGATCCATCTCGGTTACAGGGCTGAACTGCTTGGGTCCGGCGGGATCGTCGCGCTGCGCAATTCGGAACTGTCGATCGTGCTCGCGTTCGGTGAGGCGCTGGCGGGCACTGGAAAGCCGCTGGTCGTGGCGGGTAGCATCGGCACGCCTACGAACGTCGGCCGCGCGGGCCGCATCGGCGCACCGGTCAGTCTGGGCCGGGCGGCGACCGAGGATGATCCCGCCCTTCCCAGCGGTCCCATGGACGAAGGAACTCTGGTGTCTCGCAACGTCGTAGAAACGACGGTGATAGGCCTCGCCGAGCGCGGCGTGCGCTCCTCGGTCGTGCGCATCCCCCTCATCGTACACAGTTCGACCGGTCGCCTGCAGATGATCGGGCTCGCGAAGCAAAAGGGCTCCGTCGGTTACCCCGGGGAGGGGAAAAATCGTTGGCCCGCCGTGCACATCCGCGACCTCGCCTCCTTGTTCCGCCTGGCGCTGGAGAAGGGCGCCGCCGGCAGGACCTGGCACGCGGTCGGTGACGAGGGAATCCCATTCCGCGAGCTTGCCGAAGCCGTTGCCGCTCGCATGGGCCTGCCCGCGGTGAGCATACCCGCTGACGAACTGATGGTGCCGGGTTACTTCGGGTCCATGTCGGCTGTGGTCACGGGCGACTTTCCCGCGTCCAACGCCATTACGCGCCAAGCCCTCGGCTGGGAGCCTGTTCAGCCGGGCCTGCTCGAGAATCTGGACAACGGCCATTACTTCCCTGCCGGCTAAGTTGAACTGGCGGCGGGGGCCTCGCATCGCGACGAGCAGATCAGACTTCGTCGGCCCAGCGACATACGGACAACGCGCCGCGTTGCCCCGGTTCACCCAGCTCCCTTGACAATCGTTTCAGTGATCCATATATTCGGATCAGTGATCCACAAGACATGGACCATGAGGCAAAACGGAACCGGGGCGCTGCCCGGCAACGGGAAAGAGGGGGTCGTGAGACACCCGCAAGGAACACGGATATGAGCTTTATCAGTATTATTGGGTCGGGCGGCATGGCTGCGGCGATCGGCGGCCTTGCCGTTAAGGCCGGACACACCGTCGAGGTGACAAGTCGCGACGCTGCGAAGGCGCGGGCGCTGGCCGAGCAGATTGGAGCTGGCGCGACGACAGGGACGTTTGGCGCTGCCCCGGTTGGTGACATCGTCATCCTGGCGGTCCCCTACGCCGCCGTTCTCGACGTGGTGAAGCAGTACGGCGAAGCGCTGGCAGGCAAACTCCTCGTCGATATCACCAACCCCGTCGGCTCCGACCTCAAGAGCTTTGTGACCCCTGAGGACAGTTTCGGCGCTCGGGAGATCATGAAGGCCGCGCCTTCGGATGCCGTTGTCGTCAAGGCGTTCAACACCCTGTTTTCCCACGTCCTGGCGGCGGGTCCAGTCGAGGGTCGCCCCTTGGACGTGTTCATCGCTGGGGACGACGCGCAGGCGAAGGCGCACGTCTCGGCGTTCATCGAGAGCCTCGGATTGCGTTCGATGGATACGGGACAGCTGTCCATGGCGCTGCCGCTTGAGCACGCCTGCCTGCTGTCGCTGGGGCTCCTCGCCCATTCCGTCAAACATACCAACTTCTCGATCGGCGTCAGCCTCCTCGGCTAAGTACGCCCGCGCCACGCCTTCTCGCATCACATCACCCACAAGGAGCAGTATCGTGCACGTATTCGTTACCGGCGGGACCGGCCATTCCGGTCCGTATATCATTTCTGACCTCATTGCAGCCGGTCACGAGGTCACCGCGCTTGCCCGGTCGGACAAGTCCGCAGAGGCGGTGTCTGCGCTTGGCGCCAAGGTGCGTCGCGGCGACCTCGATGATCTCGACGGGCTAAAAGCGGCGGCAGCGGATTCCGACGGTGTCATTCACGTCGCGCACAGGCAAGACCTGCTTCCCACCGGAGGCCTCGACGCGGTGGCTGCTGCGGAGCAGACGATCATACTCGCATACGGCGAGGCACTGAAGGGGACCGGAAAGCCGCTGGTCACGTCGGGGAGCATCGGCTCGCCGGGTTGGGAACATCTCGGCCGTCCCGCCACCGAGGAGGATCCCACCCTCTCCGGCGGCGAGAAGTTCAAGGGCACCTTGCGAGTTCGTAACATTGTCGAAACGACCGTGCTCGGTCTCGCCAAGCAAGGCGTGCGGTCCTCGGTCGTGCGGATTCCGACCATCATGCACAGCATGACCGACAACGCCGGCTTCCTCCCGATACTGATCGGGCTCGCCAAGGAGAAGGGCGTCGTCGGCTATCCCGGTGACGGCAAGAACAACTGGTCGGCCGTGCACGCCCGCGACCTCGCCGCCGTGTTCCGTCTGGCACTGGAGAAGAGCTCTGCCGGCAAAAATTGGCACGCGGTTGCCGACGAGGCTATTCCGTTCCGCGAGATCGCCGAAGCCATCGGCAGCCGCTTGAACCTGCCGGCCGTGCCGATTCCCGCGGATGAGCTTATGCTGCCGGGCTTTTTCGGGTTCCTCGCGAATCTGGTCAAGCTGGACGTCGCCGCGTCCAGTGCCATCACCCGCCAGACCCTCGGCTGGGAACCCACTCAGCCCGGCCTGCTCGCCGATCTGGACAACGGCCATTACTTCCCCGCCAGCTGAGTTCGGCAGAGGCAGAACGCCGGGCCGTGACCGGCCCGGCCGATAGTGAAATCGCGATGCCGTGAAGTGTTCTGACAAGTGTCGATCTGCATTGGCATGACGCATGACGCACGCGGACCGGCGCACAAACAATATCAAGCAGGGGACGCTTCGTAGAGACTACGAGCAATACCCAAACTCACAAGGAGACTGCACATGACTACTATCAGCATCATTGGCTCTGGAGCCATGGCCACGGCGGTAGCCGGCCGTGTCGCCAAGGCAGGACACGCCGTCGAGGTGATCAACCGCGACGCTGCGAAGGCGCAGGCACTCGCCGGCAAGCTCGAAGCGGGAGCGACCACGGGGACGTATGGGGCTGCGCCGGCGGGCGACATCGTCATCCTCGCCGTGCCTTACGGCAGTGTGGCCGCGGTGGTAGCCGACTTTGGCGACGCCCTCGACGGCAAGGTGATCATCGACCTCGCCAACCCGGTCAACGCCGATATGACGGGCCTCGTTACCCCTGCCGCCAGTTCCGGTGCGCAGGAGACTGCAAAAAGCCTTCCCGCGGGCGCTCACGTCGTGAAGGCGTTTAACACCATCTTCGGTCACGTGCTCGCCAAGGGCGGACGCCTCGACGCGTTCATCGCCGCCGACGATCAGGAAGCCAAGGCGCGGGTCTCGACCTTCCTCGAAAGTCTCGGACTGCGTCCACTCGACGTGGGCGGCTTGCACATGGCTCAGACGCTTGAGGCTCTCGGTTTGATGATGATCGGTCTGGCCAAAAACGGCGCTGGCACCTGGGACATCGCCATGAACGTCGAGATCGGCTGAACGATCGACGGGCGTCAGTCTCGCGATATGGACAGCCCCGCGAGAAGCGGAGCGTACGCGACTAAACTGCGGGATACGAACTCGGTGAAGAGCCGCACGCGCTTCGTCTTGCGCGTCTCCCCCTGAGTGAGAAGCCAGACCGGTCCGTACAGGTGGAGGTCGGTATCTGGCACCCTCTCTAATAGGGGATCGGCATCTCCGACGAAACACGGCAGCGCCGTGATGCCGATACCTTGCCGCACCGCCGCGATCTGCGCTTCGAAATCCATGGTCCTGAACGGGGCCCCCGTTGTGCGTATCTCGCCCTCGCGGGTCCAGTCCGGCACTCCATGACCACTTATGGCGATCCACCTGGGATCTGGCCCGCCCGCACGCCATGCGGTGAGTCGACCGCGGGACATGTAGAAGCCGCCGAACAGCTCCGGTCCCTTCAGACCGTGAAGATTGAGCGGCAGGGCTTCGCGGTCGTAGACGACACGGATCGCCACGTCGGCCTCTCGGTTGGTCAGGTTTGCCAGCTCGCCGGACGACAAGATTTCCATCTCGATGCCCGGATGCAACCGTACGAAATCGGCGAAGTCCGGCATGAGCAGGTGTCCTGCGAGGGGCGGCGGCAGTGTCACCCGCAGAAGTCCGCGCACGCTCTGATCGCGCCCGAAGACGCGCGTTTCCAGCTGGTGCGACGACGCTTCCATCTGGTCAGCGAACTCGAGCACCTCCTCGCCAGCAGCCGTCAGGCGATAGCCGGAGGGCAGCTTTTCGAACATCTGCGCCCCGAGGCGTTCCTCAAGCTGGGCGATGCGCCGCAACACCGTCGCGTGGTTCACCCCCAGGCGCTTGGCGGCAGCCCGCACTGAGCCTCCGCGCGCGGCAGCAAGAAAGTAGCGAACGTCATCCCAGTCGATCATGGTGCATTCCCGCTCCGCATGGTGCGGCTTCCAACGCCCACTCTAACATGCTGAGCCGCAATATGCGCGATCGTCGCGGCATTTAATCATCTGTCTGGATCGTTTTCGCACCACAGATGTGCGCAATTCCACACTCACTGCCCGACTTCGGCGAACCCATGTTGAGGCTCTCGGGGGACTTTCCCGTACAGCCAGAGACCCGAGATGGCGAAACGAAAGATACACGACATGACCAGATTGAATGGAAAGACCGCCGTCATCACCGGCGGCGCCACCGGCATCGGCCTTGCCGCGGCAAAGCGCTTCATTGACGAGGGTGCCTTCGTCTTTATCTTCGGCCGCCGGCAGGAAGCGCTCGACGCCGCTGTGGCCGAACTCGGGCCCAAGGCCCGCGCGGTGAAGGGCTCGGTCTCGGACGAGGCCGACCTCGACCGGCTCTACGCGGCGGTGAAGGCCGAGCGCGGAACCCTCGACATCGTCTTCGCCAATGCCGGGGCGGGAGGCCCGCTTGCGCTCGGCAAGATCACCGCTGAGCACATTGACGAAACCTTCGACACCAATGTGAAGGGTACGATCTTC
>JARLIT010000341.1 GCA_031291575.1 Ancalomicrobiaceae bacterium | reverse complement strand
TGGTCTGCGTCATTGGCGAAGAGTGAATTGGTGGGCACTGACGGGATCGAACCGCCGACCCGCTGCGTGTAAAGCAGCCGCTCTACCCCTGAGCTAAGTGCCCCAACCAAGTTCTGCCCCGAGCGCCCTGCGCGGTTCGCTCCGCTGCAGTGCAGTCGCCTGGTGGCTGGTGGTCCGGATGTATCCAGGACCGTATCGCCCGCAGTACCGTCAAATTCCCCCCAGAGCGGCGCTGTCAATGGCCCAGGTGCCGATCCTTGTCAATAGGAGGTCGAAGCCCTGGCCGAAACCCAAACCGAACCGCACCAATCCAGGACCAAAGCGGCAACGACTGTCGTTCCAGCCAGTCGAGAGCGATCTCGGCGAGACCGGAAAGATCGTCCGACGTCGAGGCCGGTGTCGTCGATGATCCCTCCGCCGCCGGCCTCATCGCCCCAGTGGATCGCGCAGGACGATGGCGGCTGCGTCCTCGAGATCGACGCAAACGTCGATGCCGGCGGCGGCAGCGCTTGCCGCATCACTCGGCTACCAGCTGGGCGGACAGATGCGGCGCCTCAAGCAGCCTCAGCGCCTCGCCAGCAATGAAGGCCGGCTCGATCGAGTGCATGCATTCCGGCTCGTCTAATTCCCGGACACAGCGCGACATCCAATCCTCGCGGATCCGCCAGCATCCGTGACAGGCCTTCCAATAGTACGAATGCGTCCGCCCGATCTGGTAGTAGTCCGAGGCGGTCGGCCCCTGAATGGAGATCGTCGGCCGTCGATGGCCCCAGGCGACGCTCACCATACCGGTCTCCGAATCGAGATGTAGGCAACCGCCGGCGATAATGGCTGTCGCTTCCAACAGACTCACTTGGTCGAGCAGCATGTGGTCCACGCCCGGAACAGGCACGGTGGACCGCTTCGTGCCGATTTGCACGATCGGCAGGTCGGGGCGCGCTTCTTTCAGCCGGCGGACCAGATCTGACCAATGCGCCAGCGGCCAGCAGCGGGTGGCGCGGACCATGCCGTACTTCAACTGGGTATCGATGTCGAAGCCTTCGTGCAGCGTGATGTAAGGGCGGGAAAAGAAGTCGAAGCGCTCGCGCAGGCCAGCCTGAGTGCCCGCGTCGATCTTGAGTGGCACAGGATCATAGCGGGAGACCTCGACCGCGCCGAGATAGCCGCAGGATTCGGCGACGTTCATGCCTTTCGACGCCATCAGTCGTCCAAACATTCCGTCGAATCGCGGGACTTGATCGAACAGGATTTCAAACGGCGCGCATCGCTGAGCGGCCGTCGCCAGCGTCTGTCGCAACGGCGATTCGTCAGTCAGCAGCCAACGGTTGAGCACGTGGTATTTGAGCATATGCCGAATTTCGATCACCAGATCGTACTCAGCCAGCGTCGCTTCCTTATACAGCAACTGGGCGTTGACGACTTTGCGGATGAACGGCATTGCACTGGTGGCAATACGGGCGATGTCGCCGAGTTTGCGGGCTGGCAAGAAAAGATCCACCGCCTCGGGGGAGAACAACTCTTCAAAGCGGATGATAAACGGCACGCGCTGCAATATGTCGCCGAGGCCACCCGAAATCAGGACAGCAATACGGGTTCGTCCTGGGTTGTTACGCTGACGGCGGGCAGACGCAATATCCTGTTTGCGCCCCTTCACCCGGTGACGGATCGAGCGCTCCAACGACCTCAAGCAGGCGCGAATGAACTCCGTCCGTCCCTGCGCACGCTGGTCGACAAACCCATTGCTCAATGCGTTGGCAACACGGATCAGCAGATGAGGACTGCCTTCGTTGACCAACGAAGCGAACTCATGCAGCTGCAACATGTCCAGAGCAAAGGCGTTCTCATATTTGTCAGGACCGATCCCGTGCCGGAAACTCATACGATGACGCTCTCTCATTACGGCCGATCGCTCTGGTGCGACCTCAAGCAGGCGGCGATCTTTACTGCCTTTACTTTGCCCCCTGCGCCCGTTCGGTAAGACTACGGGCACGGCTGTCGATCTCGACGGAAACAGCCAATACAGCCCTATACTAGGTAAGCGAGTATATTGACTCGTTACCCCCTCTAGGTTGCAGACATCTCCTTCAACTATACGCAGTGGTGGTGGCGCCTGCCACAATGAATCGGGGGATAAGCACGTTTTTGACAGGGGCATCAGGACCATCTGCCGTAATCTCGCATCACGAGACTGGAAGCGTGGGGACAATGGCTTACCGGTCGCTGGCCTCAGGATGATCGAGCCGCGTCTGAGCCAGACTGTTGTGGAGCCGTGCATGACGCGCTGGCTTCAGGCCCGGTAGCTCGTCCGAGCTCGACTCGCGCAAGCGAAGGACTCTTGGCGTTCAGCCGGCGAGACCGTCGCCATTTGCATGGATGGTCACCGCGGTGCACCTGGAAGCGGGGTGGAGACGCCCCTGATGGGGATGATCGACGATGTTGCACTCGGTGATAGAGCGGTTTCACCTGATCCAGGTCTTGTGTCTGGGCGACGTCATGCTCGACAGGTTCATCGTCGGATCGGTCCAGAGGATTTCGCCTGAAAGGCCAGTGCCGGTCCTGACCGCAGCATCAACCGACCTTTTCGCGGGCGGAGCCGCCAATGTCGCGCGCAACATCGCCGCTCTCGGCGGCCGTTGCACCGTCGTCGGTGTGGTCGGAGACGACAGCGCCGGTGAGGACCTGTCCCGTCTCTTGCACGCCACTGCCGGCATCGAAATCCAACTCGTTTTGGCCGGCGATCGGCCGACGACGGAGAAGACCCGCTTCGTCGCCCAAGGCCAACACATGCTGCGCGTCGACCGAGAAAACAGCGGTCCGATTCCCCGGGAGATCGAAGCGCGCCTCCTCGAAATCGTCGAAGAGCAACTCGGCCGACATCAAGTGCTCGTTCTATCCGACTACGCCAAGGGCGTGTTGACCGCTCGGGTTGTCCGTGGCGCGATCGAATTGGCACGGGCGCGAGGCGTTCCTGTCGTCGTCGATCCCAAGTCCAGTGACCTGGCGCGCTATAACGGCGCTTCGATCATTACACCCAACACCGGCGAAGCCTTTGCCGCGACCGGGATCAATCCGGCCGATGACAGCGGCGCAGAGGCTGCGGGCCAGTGCATTCTCGATCGCACCGACGTCGGCAGCGCGTTGATAACGCGCGCCGAAAAGGGCATGTCGCTGTTCGAGCGCTTGGCTGAGCCGCTTCACATCGCTGCGACCGCGCAGGAAGTGACGGACACGGTCGGAGCCGGGGATACCGTGATTGCCACGCTGGCATTGGCCATCGGCGCCGGTGCGCGCCACGCCGAAGCCGCATGCCTCGCGAATACCGCTGCCGGCCTCGTTGTCGCAAAGCGCGGTACAGCCACGGTTACCCGCTCGGAATTGCTTTCCGACTTCGACCGCAAGAGCGACAAGGGTCTCGTCTCCCCACTCATCAAAGTGCGGTCTCGTGAGGAAGCGTCGGAACAGGTCGCCGCGTGGCGGGCCGACGGACTTTCGGTCGGCTTCACCAACGGCTGCTTCGATATCCTGCATACCGGCCATATCGCGATCCTCAACTACTCGCGGTCGAACTGCGACCGGCTGATCATCGGCCTCAATACCGATGCGTCGGTTCGCCGGCTGAAGGGCCCGAACCGTCCGGTCAATGGGCAGAAAGACCGCGCCATGTTGATTGCTGCGCTGGCGGTCGTCGACGCGGTCGTGCTGTTCGATGAGGATACGCCCGGCGCATTGATCGATCTCCTGAAGCCGGACGTTCTCGTCAAAGGCGCCGACTATACGCTCGATCAGATTGTCGGCGCCGAGACCGTGCTGGCGAACGGCGGCAGGGTTCTGCGATTCGAATTGGTTCCCCACCATTCGACAACGCGCACGATCGCAAAATTGTCGATGGGAGCGAAATGATGATTGTCGTCACGGGTGCAGCGGGTTTCATCGGTTCGAATGTGCTCGCCGAATTCGAGGCCGAAGGCCGTGGCCCGCTGGCCGCAGTCGACTGGATGGAAACGGGCGAGAAATGGCGCAATCTCGCCAAGCGCCGGATTGCCGCATTCGTCCATCCCGATCAGCTGCTGCCCTGGCTCGACGCCCATGCCGGCGAGGTCCGACTGATCGTGCACATGGGCGCCATCTCCGCCACCACCGAGAGCGACGTCGACCGGCTGGTCCGATTGAACATCAACTACACTGTCAGCCTGTGGGATTGGTGCACCCACCATCGGGTGCCCTTCATCTACGCCTCTTCGGCTGCAACCTACGGGGGCATCGAGAGCCGCTGCGTCGACGATGACTCTGTGGCCGCTCTCTCGTCGCTGCAGCCGCTCAATGCCTACGGCTGGTCAAAGAAGGCGACCGACATCATTTTTGCCGAACGGCGGGATCGCGGCGAACCAACGCCCCCGCAGTGGATCGGCCTCAAATTTTTCAACGTCTATGGGCCCAACGAATACCACAAGGGCGACATGATGAGCGTCGCAGCCAAGATGTTCGACATGGTTATGCGTGGAGATCCCGTTCGACTGTTCAAGTCCTACCGGCCAGACATCGCGGACGGCGAGCAACGGCGCGATTTTGTCTATGTAAAGGACTGCACGCGCACCATTTCTTGGCTTATAGACCATCCGGATGTATCTGGCATCTTCAACGTCGGCTCAGGAAAAGCCCAATCCTTCCTGGAAATCGTCACAGCCCTGCAGCTTGCAACCAACCGACCCATCGATGTCGAATTCATCGACATGCCAGAGAGTCTCCGAGGACGTTACCAGTACTTCACCGAGGCGGACATGGCGAAAGCCGCCGGTTTCGGCATCGACACAAGCTTCCGCGACCTCAATCTTGGGGTGCAGGACTATGTTGTTAACTATTTGACTCGTGGCGACAGATTCCGATAACCTAAAACATGCTTGCTATCGATCTGTGATGGGTATCAGACCGGCGTTATCTCAGGCGCCGAGCAATTCAGGGCACGCGGGGAGCTCTTTGATGAATTTGCTGAAGGATATTGAGCGAAAGATTCGCCTTGCGATTCGCGGCAGACAGAAAAAGAGGCAGTTTATCGATGCGGTGCGCGACTCGGCTCGTGCACATATTGGTACTCAACTCATAAATGGCCAATCGAGAGAGTCGCAATTCATCGCCGCGGTACGCGACGTCATGGAAGCGGACATCGCCATCCACGTCACAGGAGGCCTCGGCGATCTGATTGTCGTCGCCCGATTCCTGCGGGATTTTCTTCAGTCCATCGGGGGGGCAACGTTCGTCATCCTGTACAACGAACCCGACATCGCCAACATGGTCTTTGCGTCTGTCCCCGGGTATAGAAAATCATTTCATGAGATCTATTTTGGTGACGTGAAGGACTCTTTCCGCTACGCGTTCACGATTAACCAGTTCTTTTTCGTCGATAGACTGGATGAGGCCAAATCGGCCTTTGTGCGAGATCACGAGCGTCACGCCGATATCGTGAGCAAAGTGAACCACATTGCCGCGAAGCAGGAGCCGGTCAACCGCCTCAAGGATAACCACCCCTTTCTTGACGGTGCGCTGGGACACTACGCCTCCTTCAAGGGATTCGGTCGCAGTCAGTTTCTGCACTACCTGGCCGGCATCGATTATGGGGGTGACCAACTCGCGATCGATTATGATGCCGCGGCACCGGAACGGTTCGGGCTCGTTCCCGGCCAGTACATCACGGTTCACAACGGCTACGACGACGCGATGGCCGGCCATCGCAAACGCACGACGAAGGTCTATCCCGGCTGGAACAACGTCATCGCGATACTGAAGCGAAGCGGCTTCAACGAACTCAGCTTTGTTCAGATCGGAACCCCGAAAACCAGCGAGCTGATCGATTCCGCTGATGTGGATCTGGTGGGCAAGACTTCGCTGAGAGAAGCTGTCGCGCTGGTCGCCAACAGTGCGTTCCACCTCGACAACGAAGGTGGCTTCGTCCATGTCGCGTCCGCTTTCGGACGCAGAAGCTGCGTGGTCTTCGGGCCGACGTCCGTCGACTATTTCGGCTATCGAGACAACATCAATATTCGCCCGCGCGAGTGCGGTGACTGCTGGTGGGTCGAGCGGACATGGATGATCAACTGCGCCCGCGGCCTGGACGAGCCCGTGTGCATGAGCACCCACGAGCCGGAGGCCATCGCCGCGGAGATCATGACTGCGCTCAAGTGGAAGGTCGATAAGCTGCGACTGATCGAATGAGTTCGTCATCGGGAACCGCAATGACGTTGATGCGGGCCGGTAGCAATGGCCGTTCTGCCGGCTGGATTTGCCTCAGCTGACCAGAAAAACTCCGGTCGTCCGAGGTCTGCCGGGGCTCGGCGACGTAAAACAGATACCGCCCATTCACGTCGGTCAATGTCCGGAACGGCAGCAGGGTCGTGTCTTCGGACTCTTCGAGCCAGCTTTCGAAAATGATCGTGGGTCTGTATTTGTTGATCGTTTCCGCAGCTCCCCGGATGACCGCGGCCTCGGCTCCTTCGACATCGATTTTGAGCACATGCAGCGCGTCGTAGCCGACGCGTGACATGACGGCATCGAGTGTTTCGCAGAAAGCCTTCTGCCGCGTATCGCCGTCTTTGCCACCGGCTGTCGGTGCAGCCACCTTGTTGTTGCCGGTCCACAGTTCTTCCTGGATGGCAATGACCGCCGGGTGGTCGCCCATGGCCAGCGGCATGGCCAGGATCCGCTCCGATGCGCCGATGGCGCCGATTACACTCACCAAGTCGCGATATGCCCGATCGGAGGGTTCGACGGCGAGACACCGGCCGCGAAACCCGGTCCGGCTGTACAGATAGATCGGGAAATAGCCCCAGTTCGCCCCGACATCCACCAGCACCCCGTCGTCAGGAACAAGCGCATCGATGCACATCAGTATTTCGGGTTCATAGCCCAGCCTGAAGTTCGAGACTTCCAAATCGGCGCCGATGAACTGGGTGTTTTGCAGATCCACTTTGACCACGCATTCTCGGCCCTCCAGCAGAACATGGAGGCGGTCTGCCGAGATCCACTCGGGATGTCCGGAGCGCAGGGCGGTTTGGACGTCGCGATGCAACCGGGCAAACGCGCCTTGCGTCGGCGGGAAACTTCCCTGGTAGCCGGCGCGGCGTATGATCTGCGCGAGCGGCGAAAATGCTTCGAGACGCATGACGTTACGGGCGGTGTAGGAAAACTCGAGCATAAGTTCAGTCTCAACGTGTGATGAAACGGTCCGAACCTGAGGCGTTCGAACTTGGTGGGCTATCATTTGCAAAAGAATTCGTCCGGGATGAGGCCTCGCGAGGAAGCCCGGCGGCGGCCGAGGTCGCAGGCGGCAGCGCCTTCCGAGTCAGATTGCGATGTGGGCGCAGCCGCTCCTCAACGGGGCCGCAGGGGCATTCGGCACGCAGGGCGATCAAATCGATTCGTCTGACGTCTGGCAAAAGACTGGAAGACTCATGCCGAGACCCTCGGTGCTTCGACCAGCCTTGCGAGCCGTCGACGAGCCGATGCACGGCACCATCAATGGCTGGAGAAGCGCTGATTCAGCTGTCACATGTTCGATGCGACAGCATCTCGCTCCATGCCTCCGCGCCTAATCGCCAACCGCGATTTGGAATAGAACCAGGAGCCATATTCAGGTCTGACAACAAAGGAGGGGCGTCACGACATTGGACTGCGCGATTCAACAAGTTGCAGCAAAGTCGCCTTCAATCTAAACCGATCCTCTCGCCTCGGATTGAACTCCGGAATGTCTCCTTCGACAAACACTTGATAGTCATCATCATAGCGCACGTTCCTATGAACGAACGAGAGTCTAGCATCTTCGGCTTCAGCTACATCGGCAGCAGTCAATACTTGGCCCGTTTGGCATACCAGAATGCGCGTGATACGCGCGCCGGCAATGCTACCGGTCACGTCGATCTGCCAGACCCCGCGGGGAAGATAGATGCTGTTCAGCACCTTGATGCCCGGACCATCAAGCGGAGGCCAGGGTACATCGAAGTAGAATATGAGCTCGCTGAAGCTCAATTGATCACCGGAAACCAGCGTCAGGTTGTCACGACGAAAACCGCCGAAAATGTCTCTCAAGTCCTGGTCCATCGCCGGGCTGAAAGAGCGCTTCAACCGAGTGAAATGGCTCTCGTTGAACAGCGAGACTTTATCATATCGGAATCCGGCATCGCTGACCTCGGCTTCGCGCGATTCGAGCGATATCATTCGCTCGACATTCTGCCGTCTGAATTGCTCAAATATGCTCAACTTGACCGGCATTCTGATTTCGATTTCTAGAAATGTGCAGATGGCCTGTATTGTTTCAAACTGCTCGGGAAAACCGGCGTGGAACGGCAACAGCAAGGTTCTATTGTAGGAAAGCACAGTCGCGATGCTCGCGAACGAGCGTACGATGTTCTTGATGGCATCGATCTCGTTGTCGAATATGCGCGAATGCAGCGAAACCGCGCAATCCAGCGGATCGCGGGTCGTTACGACGAACGAGGCGTTGGCCAGCGCAAGAATGTCCGCCAGATCGTGCCGTAGCGAATGACACTTGAACAGGAGGCAATCAGTCGTCGAAAGATCGACGCTGGCAATGGCATCCCAGTTCTCGAAGCTGCCGCTCGCGAGCTTGACCGACCAACGCCCCAGCAACTCGCGCAAAACGTTATAGGTCCAGGTTGACGCGCTCCCCTGGATGCCACAGCTTGCTATGATCATTTCGCGACTAATTCCCAACCATGACGCACTCGAGGCCGGAAACCTCGAGATGCCCGAGGATATCTCGGCTACTCGGGCGCTTCCCTGACCAGGGTTTCGCCCCCCCAGGCTTTGCCGACCGAAGGGAGGGGCTCCAGTTTTTCCCCGGCGGCATGTTGAGCAAAGCCCTCTCTGGCACAAAGGAACGACTGAGGCGGTCAATGTAATGAGTCGAGATTGAGAGTCCACCGCCGATTTCCAAGGCCCGCCCGAAGGACTCCGTGCTGCCGTGCCCGTTGCGACTGCATTGGATCCCGGTGCTCGCTGGGACGGCGCCGTAACTCAGCAAATGGATTGGCTGGAAAGGCCTTCGGCACAATTCCCACGCCAGCGCCAGTCGTGACCGGAGCGCATCCGCCTCGGCCGATCGAGTGATCGATCGGCAGCGCGAGCTTCAGCGTCGCAGCTTGCTCGGGCCCGAGCCTGCGCCCTCCCCGCGTCCGGTCCCGGCGATGGAATGCTCCATGGGCGCGCGGCGTCATTCACCTGCGACGCGCTCTCGCCAGACGGTTCGTCATGCGGCACGTGCTGGCGAACCATCACCCGTCGGCACGGGAAAGAACGTGGAAAATGCTCTGAACTCAGAAGCTTATGTTGTGATCACAGCGTGGGCTGTGGTGCGGCCAAGAAGACTCGAACTTCCACTCCGGTTAGGGAACTAGCACCTCAAGCTAGCGCGTCTACCAATTCCGCCATGGCCGCGGAACACAACGTCATTTCGGGGACCGCGTTCGGCGCCCCCCGGAAAGTGGCGCTCATGTAACAAATCGGGTATGGGGGTTCAAGCCCGTAAAGCGTTGTGGCCGACTTTTCCCATGAGATAATTATGACAGTCGCCTCAGCGAACGCCTCGCTCAGAGCTTTTTGACCTGCTCCTTCGATCGCCAGGCGGGGCTGCGGAACAGCACTTCGGAGATCTGGATGCCGACGCGATCACCCCTCAGGACCACGTGACCGAGCGCCACGGGGACATTGTTGGCGAACACTTGCACCTCCTCGGTCTCGCTCGACTCGAGTTCGATCACCGCGCCGCGTCCCATACGCAACAACTGGTGGATCGGCACCAGGGCGCTGCCCAGCTGCACCGAGATGTCTATGCTGATATGATCGAACGGGGTCGACGTCATGAAGCTCCTCGCCGGGGCCAGCGAACTCGGGAATGCGGGATCAACCCGTTAAGAAAACCCTAAGCGGTCAATGGTTAGCGAATGGTAAATTTTGATGCCGCCACGGCGGTGAATGCCGATTTGGCGGATGGAGTGCGCCCGCGCGAACACCTCGGACGCGACCGATTCCTGAGCACGGGCAATGCGCCGCCGGTCGAATGGGTGATCGCCGACGGGCTCCTGGATTATCCGAGCGCTGTCGCCGAAATGGAGGCCCGCGTCGCGGCCATCGCGACCGGCACCGCCGCGGAACGCATCTGGCTCGTCGAGCATCCGCCGCTCTACACCGCCGGCACCAGCGCCAAGGCGGACGACCTGATCGCGCCCGACCGGTTCCCGGTGTACGCAACCGGGCGCGGCGGCGAGTACACCTACCACGGCCCTGGACAGCGCGTTGTCTACGTCATGCTCGACCTGAAGCGCCGGCGCCAGGACGTCCGAGGCTTCGTCGCCGCGCTCGAATCATGGGCGATCGCCGTGCTGTGGCGGTTTTCCTTACGCGGCCTCCGGCGTGAGGACCGCGTCGGCGTCTGGATCGCGCGTCCCGACAAACCGGATATCGCGCCGGGCCAACCGGCCGAGGACAAGATCGCCGCGATCGGCATCCGGCTGCGCAAATGGGTGAGCTTTCACGGGATCTCGCTCAACGTCGATCCCGACCTGTCGCATTTTGACGGCATCGTACCGTGCGGCATCCGCGGCTACGGCGTCACCAGCCTCGCCGACCTGGGGCTGATCGTGTCGATGCCCGAGGTCGACGTGATCCTGCGCGAGGAATTCGAGGCGATCTTCGGGCCGACCGTCGTCAGCCCCGTCATTCCGTCCTGAGCCGGATGAAGCCGTCGGGGACGGCAGCAGTCCACGGCTCGACCACCACGTCGAGGACCTCGGCGCCGGGCGGGCCGATCCGGCAGGCGCGGATCATCGCTTCGACCAGTCGGTCCGGCCCGGACATGACTGCCTCGACCGTGCCGTCGCGACGGTTGCGCACGTAGCCGTCGAGCTCGAGCGCCTTCGCCTGGCCGGTCATCCACCAGCGGAAGCCGACGCCCTGTACGTCGCCGAGGATCACCACCCTAACGGTCATTCCATGTCCCCTGGCCTGCCCGAATCGTAGCGGATGCGCTATCGAAGGCAATCGCAGATCTGAACGCGGC
>JARLIT010000059.1 GCA_031291575.1 Ancalomicrobiaceae bacterium | reverse complement strand
CATTGGCCGACATTCGCGACCTCGCCCGAATATGCCGATGGCGAACCGCACCCGCTCGACCGCTGGACGCGACGCGTCGTCGATGCCATCGCCGCCGAGGCCGGCGCCGTGCCGCTCTATCCGTTCGGCGGTCCGCCCTGGTATCCGTTCCAGGCGTGGGCGCGGCGGGCTGGCCTCGCCCGTCCCTCGCCGATCGGCCTCCTCATCCATCCGCGCTACGGCCTGTGGCACAGCTACCGCGCGGCGTTCGCCTTTGCCGGACCCATCGCGCTGCCGTTGCCGGAGGCCGCCGAGCATCCCTGCGACACCTGCGTTGGCCGCCCCTGTCTGAGCGCCTGTCCGGTCGATGCCTATTCGGCAACCGGCTTTGCCGTCGACGATTGCCGGGCGTACGTGCGGGCGCATCCGGCGGACTGCCTCTCGGTCGGATGCCATAGCCGCGATGCCTGCCCGGTCGGCCGCGACCACCGCTATGGCGCCGAGCAGATCGCTTTTCACCAGCGGGCATTTGCCGGACTGGGGCGGTAGGACGTATCCCGCACGAATCGACGCGATATGCGCGATTGCGGCCCACTCATGCTCCGGAATCCGGGGCATTTCATCTTAAGAGATGCCCAGGTGGCCGGCTGTCGACATGTGACGCGCCGATTGTCACGGCGCCGCGCTGGCCGCTGGCGCTTCGGGGGGCGAGGTGGAGGCGCCCGCCGAATCCGGCCCGAGATCGGCGCAGGAACTGCGCAGGATCTGATCGAGCAGCCCCGGAAACCGGTCGTCGAGGTCGGCGCGGCGCAGCGTGTTGATGTTCTCGACGCCCTTCTTGACCATTGAGATGACGCCCGCCTCGCGCAACACCCGAAAATGGTGCGAGAGCGTGGACCTCGGCACGTTTTCGATCGGGCCGGCGGCCGAACAATTCAGTCCGATCTCGGCGGCTGCCAGGGCCCGCACGATCGCGATGCGCACCGGATCGCCCAGTGCTGCGAGCACGGTCGTCAAGCGGATATCGCCAGGTGCGGGATGAAGGTAGCCGGACATGCAGGCACCCTACCATAGCCGTTGACATCGTCCAATAGTTCGGTATTCTGGAACTACGGTATTTCCGAACAACGGAACTAAGGGACGACATCCATGCGCTTCCAAGATCAGACCATCGCCGTGACAGGCGGCTCGACCGGCATCGGCTATTCCGCCGCCGAGGCCTTCATCGCCGAGGGGGCCAGCCGGGTCTACTTGACCGGTCGCACCGCCGCGACACTCACGATCGCAGCAAGCCAGCTCGGCAACCGGGCGGTTCCCGTCGTCGCTGACGTCGGCACGTCGGCTGGCCGGCAGGCGCTGAAGGCTGCTATCGAGGCCAACGGCGACCGCCTCGACGTTCTGTTCGCCAACGCCGGCATCGGCGAGTTCCGCAGCTTCGCAGAGACCGATGAGGCGCTGTTCGACCGGGTCTTCGACATCAATGTGAAGGGAGCCTATTTCACGATCCATACCTTGCTGCCGCTGATCCGCGACGGTGGGTCGATCGTGCTGACCGGATCGATCTCCGGCTACACCGGTATGGCGAATTCGAGCGTCTACAGCGCTTCGAAGGCGGCCGTGCGCTCGTTCGCCCGGACGCTGGCCAGCGACCTCAAAGACCGCAAGATCCGCGTCAACACCCTAAGCCCAGGTGCAACCTTGACGCCGATCTTCGACAAGGTGGGCTTCAGCGAGGCGGAGATCGCCGGCTTCCAGGCGATGCTCGAGACCAAGGCGCCGGCCGGACGCATTGCTCGGCCCGAGGAAATCGCCGAAGCCGCGCTGTTCCTGGCCTCGTCCGGGGCAAGCTACATCAATGGCGCCGAGCTCTCAGTCGACGGCGGCCTCGCGCAGGTCTGACGCAGGCGATGCCTCGGAGCCGCTGTGGGCCTCCGAGGCTCGCTCCACCCGCTCATGCCATGCCAAGGACGCCGAGGGCGAACGCCTGGGTCAACGCCACTTCCTTCAGCCGGTCGAAGCGCCCCGAGGCACCTCCGTGCCCGGCGTCCATATTGGTCTTCAAAGCGACGAGGTTGTCGTCGGTCTTCAGTTTCCTGAGCTTGGCCACCCATTTCGCCGGCTCCCAATAAGTGACGCGCGGGTCGGTCAACCCGGCGAGCGCCAGGATCGGCGGGTAGGCTTTGGCTTCAACGTTGTCGACCGGGGAATAGGCGCGGATCAGCTCGAAGGCTGCTGTGTCGGTGATCGGATTGCCCCATTCCGGCCATTCCGGCGGGGTCAGCGGCAGCGTGTCGTCGAGCATGGTGGTCAGCACGTCGACAAACGGCACTTCGGCAATGATGCCGCCGAACAGATCGCCCGCGCGGTTGGCGATCGCTCCCATCAGCATGCCGCCAGCCGATCCGCCTTGCGCGACGATCCGCCCCTTGGCCGTGTAGCCGGCGGTGATCAGCGCCTCTGCCGCGGCAACAAAATCGTCGAACGTGTTGGTCTTATGCTCGCGCCGGCCGTTGGCATACCAGTCGAACCCCTTGTCCTGGCCACCGCGCACGTGCGCTACGGCATAGACGAAGCCGCGCTCGACCAGGCTCAGGATGGAGACGGAAAAGGCCGCCGGAATGGTGATGCCATAGGCGCCGTAGCCGTAGAGGAGCAAGGGCGCCGATCCGTCGATCGGCGTCTCCTTCAGATGAATGAGCGAGATGGGAACGAGTTCGCCGTCCTTTGCCTTCGCCTGGATGCGGCGGGTGACGAAGCGGGCCGAATCGTGCCCGCTCGGCACCTGCTGTTCCTTGCGCAAGGTCCGCTCACGCGTCTCCATGTCGTAGTCGTAGACGCGCGCCGGCGTCGTCATCGACGAATAGGAGAAGCGCAAGCTGCCGGTGTCGAACTCGTAGGACGGGATCAGTCCCAGCGAATAGGCTTCCTCGTCGAAGGCGATCACATGCTCGGCGCCATCGGCGAGACGATGGATGACGATGCGCGGCAGTCCGTCGGCCCGCTCCAGCCGAATGAGGTGGCGCTTGTAGATGGTGGCGCCGAGAATGAGCACGCCCGGCCGATGCGGCACCAGATCCTGCCAGTTCTCCCGACCGGGCGCCGCGACCGGCGCCGTCACGATCGAGAAGTCCCTGGCGTCCTTGGCATTGGTGCGGATGAACAGGCGGTCGTCGCCATGGTCGACATCGTATTCGACGGCCGTTTCGCGCGCCGCAATGAGAACGGGGAGGCTGTCGGGCCGGTCGGCATCGATCAGGCGAACTTCGCTCGTCTCGTGATCGTGCACGTCGATCGAGATGAAGCGCCCGGACTGCGTCTTCGACAGTCCGACGAAGAAGCCGGGGTCGGCCTCCTCATAGATGATGCGGTCGTCCGCGATCGGCGTGCCGACGACATGGGAGAGCACTCGCGACGGCCGGTGATTGTCGTCGACGTGCACGTAGAAGAAGGTCTTGCCGTCGTTGGCCCAGGCGACGCCGCCGGTGGTCTCCTGGATTTCGTCGGCGAGCTCGGTACCGGCCGCGATGTCGCGCACATGCAGCGTGAAGAACTCCGAGCCCTTGTCGTCAGCGCCCCATGCGAGGAAACGATGGTCTGGCGAATGGCTGGCGCTGGCGAGACGGAAATAGGCCTTGCCGGCGGCCAGTGCGTCGCCATCGAGCAGGATCGCCTCGTCGCCGCCCTGCCGCGGTGTCCGGACGAAGATCGGGTGCTGGCCGCCGTCGCGATAGCGGCTGGCGTAGGCGTAGGGCCCGTCCGCGGCCGGCACCGTCGAATCGTCCTCCTTGATGCGGCCTCGTATCTCCGTATGGAGCACCTCCTGCAGCGCCTCCGTCGGCGCCAGGACGCGCTCGGCATAGGCGTTTTCAGCCTCGAGATAGGCGCGGACGTCGGCCGGCAGGCTGGCTGGATCGCGCATCACCTCCTGCCAATTGTCCGCCCTCAGCCAGGCGAAGTCGTCGACGAGCTCGACGCCGTGAACGACGCGTGTGGAGGGGCGGGATTGGCAGGCCGGGGTCGGTTTGAAGGAGGCGAGTTTCTGCATCAGTCGGGGAGCCCGTTCGGATCGAGGCGCATGGCAAAGCCGTTCATACAATATCTGAGGCCGGTCGGCTTGGGACCATCGGGAAAGACGTGGCCGAGGTGGGCGTCGCATGTCGCGCAGCGGATTTCAATGCGGCGCATGCCATAGGAGGTGTCCGTCAGTTCGGTGACGGCGAATTCGTCGATGGGCTGGAAGAAACTCGGCCAACCGGTGCCCGAATCGAACTTGGTATCGGAGCTGAACAGCGGCTCGTCGCAGCAGATGCAGCGGAACACGCCCTCGACCTTCTCGCGCCAGAATGGTCCGGAACAGGCGCGTTCGGTGCCGTGCTCGCGGGTGATGTGGTACTGCTCCGGAGAGAGCTGGGCGCGCCATTCGGCATCGGTTTTGACGACTTTCGGCGGCGGCGCGGTGCGGCGCATGGTTCCCCCCTGTGGCCATCGGCCGGTTCGGTGACGCCGCAGGAGATAGGGATTGCAGACCCATCCGGCAATCTCCTAAGGCCCGTTCGCGAGGGTTTGTGAACGTGATCGTGATCGGCGAAGAGGTGATTGCTGGCTTTCTTCCGATGCGCGCGAGAACTGATCAAATTATACGCGGCACGACCGGTGCGGGCGTCAGTTGAACCGAATGCTTGTGGATTCGCTTGCTCCGCGCAGCGATGATCGAACCGGCGGGCGCCAGAACCCTGCAAAATTGCTTATCGCCTCGACTGGTCCACCATAAAACATCTTGTTTTTCTCAACGGGGCGACTTATAGGAACGCAAGAACAGATGTGGCGGCGATTCACTTGCCGCCCTTTGGGTTCGAGGAAACAGATCTTTGCTGCTTGCACGGATCATGTCGTTATGACGGTTCCCAGCTCGACGGCATGAACATGAATGCAGCCACGACAGGTGAGATATGAGCGACTCTGCTGCGAACAATCTGATTGAGCTTGCCGCCGACATAGTTTCGGCTTACGTGAGCAATAATACGGTCTCGGCACAAGATCTGACTGCGCTGATCGGCGACGTCTATGGCGCCCTGCAGCGCACCTCCTCCGGCATTGCGCCCGAGCCGCAGCCTGAGCCGTTGAAGCCCGCCGTTCCGGTGAAGAAGTCGGTCACCCCCGACTACATCGTTTGCCTGGAAGACGGCAAGAAGTTCAAGTCGCTGAAGCGGCATCTGCGCACGCAGTACAACGTGACGCCGGAAGAATATCGCGAGAAGTGGGGCCTGCCGCCGGATTATCCGATGGTTGCGCCGAACTATGCGCAGGCCCGTTCGGACCTCGCCAAGAAGATGGGTCTCGGCCAGCAGCGCCGCCGCAGCCGCTGATTCAACGACTGCCATCGTACTTTCGGAAAGGCCGCCCGGGTTCGGACGGCCTTTTTTCGTCTGTACTAGCCTAGCTGCTGCAGGCGCGATCAGCCTGTCGCAGCGAGGCGCCGGATGACCGATTCGGTCCCATTTGCCTGCCTTTGCCGGTACTAGACTTTCGTCGGGTGCGCTTTGTGTCGGCTGACGACGCTCAGATGAGCCCATCTGGCCGGCAGGCGCTCCGGCTGGCGTCGTTGTAACGCGCCGACCGGATCGCCTGACCGAGCGCGGCTCTCTCCGCCACCAGTGCCTGGACGAGGCCGATGTGCCGGTTGAGGCTGTAGGTCCAGTGCCCGGCAAGTCCGCGCACCCGCTCGCCGCGCAGCGCCTTGGCGAGCCGCCTGATCACCGCGAGCCGACCTGCGGGTGTCTCGTCGCCGATCTCGCTTGGTCCGACCGGCACCAGCCGCGGCAGCACGGCCTCCCTGGCGTAACTTTCCGCGCCGGCGCGAATGGTCGCAGCCACCGCCTTGGCTGCCCGCACTGCATGCAATGCCGTTCGGATCGCATCGCCGCTCGGCATCCGTTGCAACCCCTGCGCTTGTTCGCTCGAACTTTTGTCACCCCACCTGACGCTCAACCGCTGTCGCATCGCTTGCTGCACTCCTGCTGCCGGGCCGGCAGTCAATGCCCGCACCCGGATCGCCCGCGGCCGGGCATCGTCGCCTAACACCAAGTGGCCGAACGGATTTCCAAAACCGGAGCGACCGCTCGGGCTGGCAGCTCGCGACCAGATGCGGCGGTCTGGAACCGGCCGACACCAGCATGACAGAGCCTGGAGCGAGGGGGATAAATCGCGTCTTGTCCCCTCCCTGAGGAGGCGGTGTATTTATTATAAATTGAACGACTTATCCCCGGCTGCAACGATTGGACGATAATCCAAAGGCATTTTTTCCTAGGATTGGTCCGCCATGTGGCCAAGTAGGGGGTGATCATGGATACCGCACACACGAGTCTGCAGCTCGACGACCGTCCGGTCGTCCGCCGTCCGCGCCGCTCTGCGCTCATCGAATGCCTGATGGTTGAAGCGGCGGTAGCAGCCAGCTTCCGAATTCCGCGCACCGTCTTCCACGCTCCGAACCGCTGCCCCGCGCCGATCGCCTTCGCCCGGCAGATCGCCATGTATGTCGCCCACGTCTGGCTGGGGCTGACGCTGACCGACGTCGGCCGCTACTTCGGCCGTGACCGCACCACCGTCTCGCACGCCTGCCAAGTGGTGGAGGACCGTCGCGAGGATCCACGCATTGACCGTCTGCTGTCGTCGATCGAAGCCGCCGTCGACGTCTGGCGCACCACCGGCCAGCGCATCGGAGCCGAGCCATGATCGCCGATCTCGGCCGTCGGGCCGAGCGGCTTTTGCGCGCCATGACCGGTCAGCCCGGTCTGTGGGACGATCGGGGCCGACGCATTCTGCGGATCGCGGCTGACGGCTGCCTGAAGCGCATGGCGGTGCCGGCCGAACTCGAAGCACGCCTCCTCGAGCGTGGCCTCGTCGCGGCGAATGCCGACGGCCTCGAACTCAGCGCCGAGGGCAGGGCGTGGGTGGCGCGGGCCAGCGGTGAGGAACATGCCTATCGGCTGCAGCATGGCCACGTGTGGCGGAATTCGCAGGGTGCCGAGGCGGGCCGACTGGTCGACGAAGCCGAGAGCCCGTTGCGCTGGCTGTCCCGCCGCAAGGGGCCGGATGGGCAACCGCTCGTCGACGGTGCCGAATTCGAGGCCGGCGAACGGTTGCGGCTCGATTTCACCCGTGGTGGAATGATGCCCTCGGTCACTTCAAACTGGCGCGACATCGTGGCGACGGGCGGGCGCATGAACCGCGCCGACCTCTCCGATGCGGCACTTGCCGCGCGCGATCGTGTTGCCCGGGCGCTCACCGCGCTCGGCCCGGAACTGTCCGGCATCGTACTCGACGTCTGCTGTTTCCTGAAGGGGCTCGAAGCGGTCGAGGCGGAGCGCGGCTGGCCGCAACGCTCGGCCAAGGTGGTGCTCAAGATGTCGCTGTCGGCACTTGCCCGCCACTACGGCATCGGTCGCCTCGCCACCGGCGCCGGCCGCGGCATGCGCCATTGGGGCACGTCCGACCACCGCCCGAGTGTCGGCCGGCCGCAGGGACAGGACTGACGATCAACCGCCCGAGGCTGCGAGTGCATGCTGCGCATCGGCTTTGATGCGCAGGATCATCGACTTGACGCCGTTGGAGCGCTGCGGCGTCAAGTGCTCGTGCAATCCCAATTTGTCGAATGTCGCCTCCGGATCGGTGGCGATGATCGCCTCAGGTGTATGGCCGGAGAACATGGCGATGACCAGGGCGACGAGGCCACGCACGATGTGGGCGTCCGAATCGCCGGTGAAGGTCAGCACAAGCTGGCCGCCGACGATCGCCGGTTTGGTTTCCAGCCACACCTGACTGGCACAGCCGCGTACCTTGTTGACGTCGTTGTGCGCCTCGGCCGGCAGCGGCTCGAGCGAGCGGCCGAGCTCGATCAGATAGCGGTACCGCTCTTCCCAATCGTCGATGTACTCGAAGTCCGCCAAGATCTCGTCAAGTTTCGTCACGCGTCCGGCTCCATTCTGCCCACCGCAGATATGGACTGAAGGGGCGCGCGGTTCAAACGGATTTCACCGGATGCGCCCGGCGCGGCGGGGTCGCTGGAAGGGGGGCGATCAGCTCTGGCTGCGCTTGGCCGGGCGCGGCATCGGTGCATCGGGGACCATGCGGGCGGTGGACAGGCGCGGATCGCGGGTGTCCTGCTGCTCCTGATGCTGTTCCTGGGTGATCTGCGCGGCGATCGCGGCCTTGGCGAGTGCCCGGCGCTCGTTGATGGTGCCTGTGGTGGCGGGGGAGGCGGCTGGAGCCTGGGAGGCGATGGCCGGCGGCATCGGCTGCATCGCCGGTTGGCTGGCCGGCAGTGGCCCGCTCTGTGGCAGAGCGGCGGCTTGCTTGGCCGAGGGGTCGAACCAGCTATACACCCAGCGGGCGCCGGTCCGCGCCTTGGCGCCGAACGTGGAGGCCGCCACCTCGCCGGTAGCGCAGGCATCGGGATTGCGGCCGCAGAAGCCCTTGGCGTCCTCGTAGGCCGATTGCGCCAGACCGAAGGTCTCGAAAATGCCGACCGAGCGTCCGTCAGCGAGCTTACGGGTCTCGCTTTCGTCCGCCGGGATCAACAGGATCACCAGCGACAGCCAGAAGGCGACCTTGAACAGGAAACCCATCGTCGATCCCCAGATCTCCGCGCCGCCTCGAAGATGTCTTCGGCATGGCGCGGTACCAACTTGCGAGGACTATAGCGAGGAGCCTTGAAAGCCGCGTTCAGGCGAGGGAGCGGATTTGATGAAAATTGTAACGATCCGAAGATTGCCTTTTAAGATCATAATGTTGATGCTGAATTTCGCAGTGCTTCCGCTCTTGCTCCTGATCTCAAGAACAGGGATCGTTAACCTTCTTCGGCAAAAGCCGGGATGCGGCGAGGCGAGGCTTGACGGCCGGCCGACAACTTGAATCAAAGTCTAACAATTTGAACGGAAACGGATTTTACCTTCCGTCGTGCGGTGCGCCATCGCCTCGGTAGGGGCCATTCCCGGCGACCGACGGCAAGCACATGGCGTGGTCGGGCCGTGTCTTTCTTCCAGCAGACGAGCTTAGGCGTTCCTTAAGCCGCGGATGCGACCATTCCTGACAAAGTTGTCGAGAGCGGCGATACGGAATCGTCGAGTGCGTTGGTGAGTGATTTGCGTAACCTCGGCCCGATCGCGATCTTCCGTCGTTTCCTGGCGGCACTGACCCTGCCGTCCGCGCCGAGCGAGCCGCCGGAGCGCGAGCGCTACCGTTCGTTCGTCGCCACCCACCTGATCGCCGGTCTTGCCGCACTCGCGGCGCTGCCGCTCTACCTCGTGTTCTTCGGCCCGTCGAGCTTCGTCGAAGCCTTCGCTCTGCCGTGGCTGGCCGCGCCGGCGCCGATCGCGCTGTTCGTCGCCCATACCGGACGTCTCGCCCTCGGCAACCTCCTGATCATGGCCTCCAGCGCCATCGTCGTAGCCTGGGTCGCGGCCTTTACCGGTGGCATCAATTCCTCCTCGATGCTGTGGCTGGCCGTGCTGCCGCTCGAAGCCGCGCTCGTCGGTTCGCGGGCGGCGGTCGGGCGCGCGCTCGCCGTCTCGATCGCCACCTTCGCCGGCATGGGCCTCGTCCAGGTGGCCGGCTGGCTGCCGACGACGATGATCTCGCCGGAGGCCATCGCCCGCATCTTCTGGGTGCTGTCGCTGGCGGCGACCGTCTACATGGGGCTCCTGGCCCTCAGGATGGAGGCGATCCATCACGCCGACCAGCGTTTTGCCCGGCTGAAGGCAGCGCACTTCCGGCTCATTTCGGAAAACATTGGCGAGGTCGTCACCGGCCACGACCGCGATGGCGACGTCGTGTTCGCCTCGCCCGCAGTGGCCCGTCTCCTCGGCGTCGGGGCGGAGGCGATCACCGGCACCGGTCTCTTCCAGCGCGTGCATGTCGCCGACCGCCCCGCCTATCTGACGGCTCTTTCCGAGGCGATTGCGCCGAAGCGGGCCGGCAACGTCGAATTCCGCGTCCGCGTCGATCGCCCCGACGGGTCGCATCACCACCTCTGGCTGGAAATGCGCTGCCGTCCGGTCGAACCGACGGCCGGAGCGCTGTCCGATATCGCCGTCGTCGCGGTGACGCGCGACATCACCGAATTGAAGGCGCAGGAGGCTGAACTCCTGCACGCCCGGGAGCAGGCTGAGGCGGCGAGCTACGCCAAGACCCGGTTCCTGGCCAACGTCAGCCACGAACTGAGGACACCGCTCAACGCCGTCATCGGCTTTTCCGATCTCCTCCATTCCGAGGTATTCGGTGGCTTCGCCGACCCCCGCCAGAAGGAATACGTGCGGCTCATCCACGAATCCGGCACGCATCTCCTCCAGGTGGTCAGCGACATCCTCGACATGTCGAAGATCGAATCCGGCAATTTCGACATCGAGACCGAACCCTTCGACGTGGCGCAACTGGTCGAGAGCACGCGGCAGATGATGGCGCATCAGGCCGAGGCGCGTAAACTCAGGCTGACGTCCGCGGTCGAGCCCGGGCTGCCGGAACTCGTCGCCGATCGCCGCGCCTGCAAGCAGATCCTCATCAACCTTCTCTCCAACGCGGTGAAATTCACCGACGCCGATGGCACAATCGTCATCGGGGCCCGTACCGAAGGCGACTGCATCGCCCTCTTCGTCAAGGACAACGGCATCGGCATTGCCGAGAAGGATATCGCTCGCCTGGGCACGCCCTTCGTTCAGGCCGATTCCGGCTACGACCGGCGGCACGAGGGCACCGGCCTCGGGCTTTCGGTGGTGAAGGGGCTTGCGACGTTGCACGGCGGCTCGATGCAGATCGAAAGCCGCCTCGGCAGTGGCACGTCGGTCACCATTCGTTTGCCGATGAAGGCCGAGCCCGTGTTTGTCGACGATGCGCCCGTCGTCGTGAAGCTGAATGGCATCGAACGGCCGGCCGAGCCGGCCAAGCAGCAGAGGCGCGCATAATGCGGTATGAGGCGTCCCGCGACTACGACTACGGCGACGAGGTCGGCGGCACTCATCGCACGGCCGGTGGCCTGCCGTTCCGGCTCGCCACCGCGCTCATGCGCAATCCGGCCGTGGCCGCCGGCGCGATCGCCTGCGGTATCGGCGTCGTCGCCATCGTCGTCAACGCCATCGCCTATCAGCCGGTCCGCCATCCCTCGCCGCTTTTCGCCACCCGGGAGCTGGCGCCCGTCGGCGTCGTGCCGGTGACGACCACCAAGATCACGCTGCCGCCCACAGACCAGCCCGATGTCGCCGCCGCCGAGCCGGTGCAAAACCCGATCGAACAGGCGATCGCCACGAACTCCGTCCCTGCGCCGCGGCCCCGGCCCGCCGAGGTCCCGGTCGTCACCCCACCGACGGCGGGAACCGCGACCCAACTCGCCGAGCGCGTGCAGCAGGGACTGAAGGATCGCGGTCTCTACACAGGTGCCGTCGACGGCATTCCAGGGCCGGCCACCGCGGAAGCAATCAAAACCTTCGAGCGCTCGCAAGGGCTCGCCCCGACGGGCGAGGTGAGCGAGCGCATCGTCCAGCTGATCCGCGCCGACAAGACCCGCCAGCCGGTTGCCGCAGTCCCGGTGAAGCCGGTGGCCGCGACACAGCTACAACCGGTCCAGCCGATGCCGCAGGCCCAGCCCGTGCCGCCGGAGCCCTTGACCGCAACCGTCGAGGGACGGCTGCAGCGGGTGCAAAAGGCGCTGAACGTCGCCGGCTATGGTCCGGTCCGCACCGATGGCCGCTTCGATGCTGCCACCTCGGCGGCGATCCGGCAGTTCGAGAGCGAGCACGCCATGCCGCCGACCGGCCAGATGACGACGCGGCTGATCCAGGAACTCCTGCCGCAAAGCGCCCAGGTGCGGTAAACCCGGTGGCGGGCGCGTCCTGCCGGTTGCCCGTTTGCTTCGTCCTCTGGCGCCGGTCGCGGGTCCGCGCGCCCCACCCGGAAAGACCGCCATGCGACTGAAATCCGCGATGTTCGTCGCTGCGCTCGTCCGCCGGGCCAGCGGCGAGGGCACCTTTGCCGCAGTCGTCAAGCGGGGGGCGGAAGAGGCCGGTGCCATCTTCGTCAAGGTCGCCCGCCTCGATCGCACTGCGGATCTCTACGGCCCGGCGCCGCAGGCGGCGATCGACGATGAGGCGCCGACCGATCGGCTGTTCGAACAGCTCATGGCATCCGCGCCGGAACCGGACGTCGACGCGCGGCTTGGCCGCGAGTGCAAGTTCGATCCCGACGCCTGGATCGTCGAGATCGAGGACCGAGCCGGCCGGCACTTTCTCGATCTGGTCGCAGAGCCGCGCGGATCGGGCTCGACGTGAGCTGCTTCAGCTGCGCTCGGTGCCGCGTTTGCCGTCAGGTCGGATGATCCGTTCGCGCCCCGTCTGCGGCTGGCGTTCTCCGCCGCGAACCCCCTGCGCATCGTCGAGCTGGCGCTGTGCGATTGAGAGCCGGTGTCCGGACCGTGCCGACCAGCGATCGAGGATCGCTTCCGCCGCGCGCCAGCCGATCTCGTCGTAGAGCCGGACGAGGTCGCGGATCATCTGGTAGGTCCAGCCGAAGGCGGGATTGAAGCGGACAAGAATGCTCGTCACATCAGACACGTCGATGCCGGCGGCGGACAAGGCGACGATCAGTGGTTCGCCACCGCGATCCTGCGCGATCCGCCTGGCGAGCGCCTCCTCGATGT
>JARLIT010000340.1 GCA_031291575.1 Ancalomicrobiaceae bacterium | reverse complement strand
TTGCGCGGCTTCGTGGTGGCAAGGCAGTGGGCGAGCATGTCGCGCACCTCACCCCTGCCCTCGACCGTCTTGATGTTCCAGGTGAAGGTCACCAGGTCGCGCCAGTAGCATTCGGCAGCGAACATCTCCACGGCAGCATCGATCCGGCCGGATGCGAGCGCCTCCTCGAAGCGCCCCAGAAAAGTCTCGACCTCGGCGGTCGGTGTCTTGTCGAGCATTCGTTCCCTCCAGTGTTGTTTGATGACGCGGGCGTGCCGCCGCGTTCGGGCCGGAGCAACGCAACGGCCGTGCCACCCGCCGGTACGGCTGGGCGACCCAAAGCAATCAACAGGTTGGCTACGCAATTGCGCGGATAGCGGTATGGCGCGGACCGGGGCGGCGCCACAGCTGTTGCGCCACGGATGCCTCACCCGGCAGCGAAGCGGCGCAGGCGCCGATGCACGGTCGAGCGGTCGACACCGAGCCGGCGCGCCAGTTCCGAGACATTGCCGCCGCAGGCCGCCAACTGATCGCGGATCGCGCCCCCCCTCGTCGCCTCCGCCACCGCTTCCCGTTGAGCCGGTTCCCGCCCGAGGCCTTCGGGCAGGTCCGCCGCACCGATCTCGCCGTCGCCGCTGAAGGCGGCCGCGACGCGAAGCGCATTGGCGAGTTCGCGCAGATTGCCCGGCCAGCGGTGGGTCCGGAGCGCATGGCGGGCCGCCGACGACAGCCGCAAGCGCGCGCCCTGCTCCTCGGCGATCCGCCGCAGCATATGGTCGATCAATCCGTCGAGGTCGCGGCGCTCGCGCAACGGAGGCAGGGTCAAGGTCGCCGCGTTGAGGCGGAAGTAGAGGTCCTGCCGGAAACGGCCGGTCTCGACCAACCGCTCCAACCGATGGTGCGAGGCCGAGATCAGCCGGAACTTGACGGGCTTCGGCCGGTGCGCGCCAACCGGCGTCACTTCGCCCTCCGCCAGCACGCGCAGGAGCCGGGCCTGTAGCGTCAACGGCATGTCGCCGATCTCGTCGAGGAACAACGTGCCGCCATCGGCCGCCTCGATGAGCCCTTGTCTGCCGCGCGGCGCGGCACCGGTGAAGGCGCCGGGCGCATAGCCGAAGAGTTCGGATTCGATCAGGCTTTCCGGAATCGCCGCGCAGTTGACGGCGACGAACCGACCGGGTTCCGGGCAACTGTCGTGGATGGCGTGGGCGAGAAATTCCTTGCCGGTGCCGGTCTCGCCCTGGATAAGGATGGGAATATCCCGCCCGGCGAGCCGGCTGGCGCGCAGCTGCACCGCCTCCATCGCCGGATCGCCGAAGCTGAGGTCCCGCAGCACGCGCGGCACGCGCGGCACCGCCGCAGCCGAGCCGCGGAACCGTTCGACCGGCGCGATTGCCCCGGCGAACAGGGCCGCGCTGCTGCGGGTGCGAATCACCCGTTCGCCGTGCGGCTGCCCGCGGGTCAGGCGCGGCAGGTCATCGACGTCGATGTCGAGGAAGCGCGAAATCGGCTCCCCCACCAGCGAGCGCATCGCTCCCTCGCCGAGGTCGAGTGTACGGGCGAGCGCGCGAAAGCCGCCGTGCGTCATACCCGAAATCCGACCCGAGGCGTCGATCGACAGCGCGGCTTCCGGATCGACATCGAGAAAGTCCGGCGAACGCGACAAGCGCAGGATCCAGTCCCTGCGCGTGCGCGCCATCAGGTTGGACAATTCGATGCGCCGGGCCGTCGTCGACACCAGATGCATGGCGAGCTGCTGGCTGGCTTTGGCGGTCGGCGAGCGCAGCTGCGAGATGTCCAAGACGGCGGTCAGATCCCCGAGCGTGTCGTAGATCGGCGCGGCGGTGCAGGTCAGTCCGATATGGCAGGTATCGAAATGGTCGTCCTGATGGATGATCACCGGTTCGCCCGAGACGATGCAGGCGCCGACCGCGCAGGTGCCGGCGCGATGTTCCGACCATTCCGATCCGAGATAGAGGCCGGCCCGGCGAAGCTGATTGTCGAAGGTCGGATCGCCCATGAAGTCGACGGTCACGCCGCGCGCGTCGGACAGGAGGAGCACGTAGGCCTGGTCCTTGACATGCCGGAACAGGTCTTCGACCGCCGACCGGCCGATGCGGATCAGCTCTCCAGCCTCGTCGCGGTGGTGCTTCAGCTGCGTTTCTGGGACGATGTAGGCTTCCTGAGCCTGCGTGGGATCGAGGCGATAGTCGTTGAGACAGCGCAGCCACGACTGCAGCACCGGCGCATCGCGCCGGCTTGAATCCCCCCGTCCCACCCGCTCCAGTTCCTGAACGTGCGACCTGGCCGAGACCATGGTGTTTCCCCTCGCGCGCGATCGTGACCGTCGTCTTGTTCTGATCGTTTGGCTAGAGGTTTTCACTTAGTCGCAATAAGTGCAAGGGCAGCGTTCAGCCATGGCGGCGGGCCTTGAAGACGTTGGCGTTTGCGTCGGTTTGCGCGTCGGCCTTGGCCCTCAGCCCGCCCGCAGGCCCCGGACAAATTCTTCGACCTCGCGCTGCAGTTCTCCGGATTGGGACTGCAGACTGCCGGACAGGCCCATCAGCTGCATGGTCTACTCCATCCGAGCCTGGCGCGCGCCCAGAACCTCCGCTTTCGTTGCCAGACCGGGCCTCGGTCTCGCGGGATTTCGTGTCCAAGCCGAGACCGGCACCGATCTCATACGGCGCCCGACCGCGACGTTTCTTCGCCCGCCGAGCCCGTTCGATTGCGCCATTCGGGCGCCACGGGCCGCGACCGACTCCCAGACTCCCACCGGGCTCCTGATTCGGCAGCGAAAGCCGGGCCAGCCGCGATCCAGGGCTCGAATGTCGCATTCGCTCCTTCAGGTGTCGTCACATGCCGGGCGCGAAGGTTGGAGACGGGAGCAACTATTGCGGTGCATCGGTCTGCGCCAAGTACTCGTGGCTCCGCCAGAGGGCGCGATGGACCGAAGCACTCCCTGAACGGGAATGGGCGCGATCTCGTGTCCGGAGAGATCTGGTTCCATGGATCGAAACTCGGAAGCTGCACAAAAAATAGACCGGGAAAGTTACCACGACACTCATGTATTGCTTTATTACAATGTAATGCATGAGTTTTCAGCAATCCGCACCGCCGCGCCAGCCTCGGTACCGGAGAATGACTGGCGCAATTCGTTGGGGCGACAGTCGGGGAATTCAGTCGGGGCGCACGGTGACGGCCACGTCCAGGCCGAGGAAGTCGCTGCCAACGCCAGTGAACGATCCGGCGACCGGAACCACCTGGCTGATCGAACGGGCGCGCGCGATCGGCACGAGTTCGCCGTCTCCCACGGTTCGATTGGTCGGATCGAAGGCGATCCAGCCGGGACCGGGAACGAAGATCTCGACCCATGCATGGGTCGATCCGGGGGTTCCCACCGCTAGGCCCGGAATGCGTCCGGCGTGATAGCCCGAAACGATTCGCGCGCCGAAACCGAGGTGGCGGACAGCCTCCATCAGCAGCACGGCGAGATCTCGACACGAGCCCCAACCGCGATCGAGGGTCTCGAGAGGGGTCTGTGTCCCCTCGTCTTCGCGCGACTGGTAGAAAACCCAAGTAGAGATGCCGGCGCTGATGTCGCTGAGCAGCGCCAGCGTATCGGTCGGCTTCCCGGCAACGAAATCCGCGGTCCAGCGCGCCAGCCGACGGTCTGGATCGGACCATTGCGGCATGCGCAACGCCCCGAGATCAGTCGAATCGTCGTTGGAATAGGAGAAGGGATAGGTGCGCGCGGCCCCGTCGATCTCGCGCGAGGAGTCCGACCCCGGGAAGCGATCCAGCACCAGCCGGCTGTCGACGCGGAGCGTCGCAGCTGGCGTGGCGAACTGGGCGGTAGCGATCGAATTGCCGAACACATCGTAGGTCCAGCGAACGACGGCGGGCGGCGAGAGCGTGAGTTCACTCTCCACCACGCGCAGATCGTGGCCGTCACGCGGCCGAATCATCAGCCGGTGCGGACCGAACACCACCGGGCGACGATAGCGGTAGGTGGTGGTATGACGCACGACCAGACGAGGCATGCTGCGTCCCTCCGCGAGGCGAAAACGCCGGGGCGGTCGATCGACGCAGTGACCGCGCTCGGCGGCCTGTCCATCGGTACCGTGGAATGGGGGGGCGCCGCGAACGGAGCCGCTCGATAGCCTCAGACGTCAGTGCGACGGGGGCGCCACATCTGGAAACCATGCGTCTCGATGGCGGCCTCGACGACCGAGCGATCGAGCTTGTGGGGCAGGTCGCGATTGGGCAGCACGCTGCCCATGTGCTTCCAGGGTCCGTGCCGGGCCGGAAGCTGACGGCCGTCGGCATCGCCGGTGAAAGCGCTGAGACCTGAACCGTTCGTCGAAGTAAAGGTGTGAATTACGGGCATCGCCGGCTTCTCCTGTTACGCGGATCGGCAACCTCCGCGCAGAATGGCGATCCATCGCCGTTCTCGGTGGAGCGGCGACCGGTCGTGAAAAACCCCGGCTTCGAGGTATGCGCCTCGAAACCGGGGGATTCGTTCTGGCCGAGCCCGTCCCGACTGTCCCACCAGGACATGCATGGTCGGCGCGGAAAGGAAGGCTCGAGACCGGACGGGCGCTAGACCTTTGACGGCAGCTGGCGCCCATTGTCGTTATCGGTGTTCGCGCATCACAGGGATGCGTTCAATTGTCGGCAAGCCCGGCGGTATGGCCGCGGCATCGCCGGCAGCCGATCACGCGATACGAAGGTTTTCCGCCGAGCTCTTGCCCGAGCGACGGTCCGTGGCGATCTCATAGGTCACCTTCTGACCATCGGACAGGCCCATCAGGCCGGCGCGCTCGACCGCCGAAATGTGAACGAACACATCTCCGCCGCCCGCGTCGGGGGTGATGAAACCGAAGCCCTTGGAGGCGTTGAACCACTTGACGGTTCCAGAATTCATAGTCTGTCCTTTCATGGACGAATAGAAGTGTAGCGAGCGCGTTGGCACCCTGCCGGCTGTTCATCGATGTCGTGGAGAGCAGAAAACGGATCGCGATTTGCGCTTCGCGCGATGCGACACCGGCCATTTCGGCCATAACTCGATGATGGATGTGTATCCTCAAATCATGGTCGAAACAAGGCTCTTGTCTCCAGCTCGAGGCCGACGCCTCGCAGGGCCGTCGTCGCGCCTCCATCCTCGCGTGTCACGCTGGCGCGTCGCCGTGCTGAAAAAGCAAGGAAATCGCCGCCTCCTTGAAATGCCGACTGGCGCACGATCGCACTATGCCCTACAGAAGCCACTATGGGGTCGTTCGATGTCGAGCGAGGAACCCCTCTGACCTATTCCTGAAATTCGGGTCTACGTCGTCGCCGCACTTTCGGCGTTCGTACGTTCACCCGTCGTTGCGCCATCGACTCGCCGACCTGCGTGATGGCGTCCCGTCCCTCCCAACAAGATCGGATAGTTCGTGCAAGTTTTGGTACGCGACAACAACGTCGATCAAGCCCTTCGTGTGCTGAAGAAGAAGATGCAGCGCGAAGGCGTTTTCAAGGAAATGAAGCAGCGCCGCGCCTACGAGAAGCCCTCCGAGAAGCGCGTTCGCGAGAAGGCCGAGGCGGTGCGCCGCGCTCGCAAGGCCGCTCGCAAGAAGGCCCAGCGCGAAGGTTTGCTGCCGGCGCCCAAGCTCAAGGAGCGTCCTGCGCGGCCGAGGCCCGCAGCCATCCCGGCTCCCGCGGCCGAGTGACATGAAGACCGGTTGCGAGCGCGGCCGGTTCCTCATTCCGATCAGTGATCAGCGCATCGAGGAGCAAGGCCCATGGCTCGCAAGCCCGCGGCGAGGACCGAATTCGTGTCCTTCGACGTGATCTACGACGACGGCACCCAGCGCTCCAATCGGCGGGTGCCGAAGGACGTGCTCGGCGGCCTCGATGGCGACGAACCGGCACGCGCCGTGCTCGAGGCGCAGGATCGGGAAATCGCCGGACGCTCGGGGCGCGAGATCGTGCACATCAAGACGATCCAGCGTTCCGCGTAAGATCGGGGCATGCGAATCGGGCCGATCAGCCGTGCGCATTGAAGATGACTGGAACCGGAACCGTTGAGGTTGCTGCCGGTCGTTTTTGCTTGGCAGCAATGTCACGGACGACGATCAGCGGCATCAGCCTGATGCCGCTTCGCCTGTGCCGATTTGGCCGCCGTCCGGTCCCCGACGGATGCCGCACCGTCGGTACGACAGTCGCCCGGCTTGTGCCCGGAACTCGAAACCCGACCGATGTCTGTCACCACGACAGACGGCAGCCGATCAGTGGTGGGCGAAGACCTGGGTCTTGCCCGTGGCATCGAAGCTGACGACGTCGTAGGCGCTGCCGTCGGATCCCATTCCGGGCGCGCCTGACGCCATGGCTGGCACGGCGATGCCCTTGACCGCTGGACGCTCCGCCAGCAGCCGCCGGATGTCGGTCACCGGCACGTGCCCCTCAACGACATAGTTCTCGATCTTGGCAGTGTGACAGGAGGCGAGATCGCTGGTGACACCGTTCGCCTGCTTGACGGGATCGACGTCGTCGACGTCATGGATCGCCACGTCGAAGCCGTTCGCGGTCATGTAGGCGATCCAGTTACCGCAGCAACTGCAGGACGGCGACTTCCAGACATCGACGCGCTGAGCGGCTTCTGCGCCACGGTCTGTGCCGGCGATGATGAGGGTGACGAGAGCGGCGCCGACGAGCGTGTGAGAGAGAGTGGACATGATTTTGCTCCGGAGCGACGGCTTGCGGATCGGACCATTGCAGGCCGTGCGGAAGATGGGGGTCGGATGGGGCGCCCGGGCCGTCGTTACCGGTCCCGGACGCGGTCGGTCGTGAGGATCAGCTGCGCCGGCCAATGACGGCGATAGCACCGGCCAGCCCGAGGAACACCAGCGCGCCGACACCCCAAACCCGCACGTAGCCGGGCATGCCGAGCGACGGCGAGACCTGATAGACGACGGCCAGCGCCAGCCAGACGAGGGCGATAAGGACGACGAGCGTCAGATCGAATCGTTTCTCCATGATTTCCTCCTCAATGGCCGGAATGGCCGCCGACGGCGACGATCGGCAGGGCGCGCATCACGTCGAAGGTGGCGATCGTGGCGACCGACATCGCCGCAACCACCAACACAATCGCGATTGGCCCGGTCCACGCAGCGCTGCCGGGAACCGGCCCCGGAGCGGTTGCCGCCGCAACCGGCGCGGCGGTGCCGGACCGGCCGATCAGCGTCCTGAGGACGCCGAACACCTGCACCGCCAGTGCGATGGCGAAGATCGTGCCGCCAACGGCGAACAGAAGCATCAGCCAGTGCCAGCTGGCCGGCGCATCGCCGCCGTAGGAGACGTCCATGGTGCGGCGCGGCACGCCTTCGATGCCGGCGATCATGCCGCCTGCACCGAAGAGGACGAGGCCGAACAGAATCACCCAGGGCAACGCAGCCATCAGTCCTGGCCGCCAGATGGCGCGGCGGCGCAGGATGGTAATGAAGAGAAGCAGCCCGGCAATGAAGGTCTCGCTGACCGCACCGACGGCGAAGAAGTGGAAATAGCCCGGCACGAACAGCGTGTCGGAGATCATTGGCGCGAACTTCTCCTGGATCAGCACGAAGGCGAAGACGATGCCAATGAGGGTTGCGACGATCGCCTCGCCCATGGCCGCAAACGCCGGGTTCCGCCACGGCAGGTGACCGATCCAACCGAACAGGCCTGACGTTCCGACCTTGGCACGCGTCGCCAATTCCAGCGAGGAGACGATGATCAGGAAGGCGATCAGCGTCGGCACCGAGACGAACAGCGACAAAAGCGTGCCGGCGACGCGCACGCCCTCGTCGAGATCGGGCTCCAGGAACATGTGGTAGAGCGACGTCGGCGGCACGAACACGAGATAGGCGGCAAAGACGATCTTGGAGAACCGCTCGCCGAACGCCGAGGCGACGCCGGTGATCGACTTCGTTAGCGCGTACCACATCAGCACGGTCGCCATCAGCGGCAGATAGTGCAGATTGTGGAAGAGGATGTGCCAGTCCGTCGCGGCCTTCGCGGGGAACGGCCCGACCCCCAGCCCCCACAGAAAGTTGGGCAGGAAGGCGTTGACCGCGGCGAGCCCGGAGACGATCAGGAATCCGGCCCAGGCCAGAACGCCGAACCCCATGGCAGAGAGCTCGCGCTCCGACGACCTCAGCACGGTGGCAATCGCGGCAAGGCTCGTCAGGATCAGCCCGAGCGCCAGGAGAAGATAGCCGCAGGCCATGCCGGCAACGGCGAGTGGGTCCTCGAGCCCGAGTTCGGGACTGGCGTCGTAGAGGAGCGGCGTCCTTGTGCCGATGGTCGCTTCGGACACGACGATACCGAGGACGAGGGCCACCAGCCCGGTCAGGATGAGCGGCCGGCCCTTCAGTCCGTCCGGACTTTCTCCGGCGGCGAGCCCCAGCATCAGCGCGACCTGGGCGACATAGAGCCACCAGAAGAACGCCGACGTGCCGTGTGCGGTGAGGATCCGATAGGCGGTTTCCGCCTCGAAGCCGGAAAGCCCGCCGCGCAACAGCGCGGTGAGGAAGCCGAAGCCCAGCCCGAGGGCAAGCGGGGCGAGCGACAGCGAGATCCCGGTCAGGATGAGCCCGCGGTCGATGCCGGCAAGCGCCCCGAGCCGGTCGGCGAGACTGTGGCCTGAGACAGGCGCGACGATATCGGCGGGTGCCGATGCGATGGTGAGATCGGTCATGACATCCTCCGTCAGGCTACGGTGATCTTGGCGCGCATCTGGTCGTGCCCGGCACCGCAATGGACCGTGCAGTAGACGAGGTGATCGCCGGCTTCGCGGAAGGTCAGCTCCAGTTGCGTCACGATGCCGGGCCTGAGCCGCACAATGCGGCTCGCATGCCCGAGAGCGATTGCCGCGCCGTGGGTGACGTCGGAGGCGAGCATCAAGAAGCGGTAGCGCTGGCCTTTCTGCAGTACCAACGCATCGGGATCGAAGGCGAAACGGCCGGCGGAGAGATAGACGTCGATCGCCTCCGACGCGGCGGCCGTCGGTTGGTGCATCGTCGACATCGCCGGGTTTTCCGGCATCGACATGTGCGGCATTGCGGCATGATCGATCCCGGCGGGCATCATCGCCATGTGATCGTGCGTCGAGCCGGGCGCGGCCATCGCCGGGTGGTCCGGCATGGTGCCGTGATCGTGCTGAGCCATGGGACCGGGCATCCCGGGCATCTGCGGCATGGCCTGGTGATCGTCGGAGGGCTCCGACGGTCCCGGATGCACCGAGCCGTCGCCGCGGCGAAACCGCTTCAGGAATTCGGCCTGGCGTTCGACAAATGCGTCGGGCGTCAGCGCCGACGTTTCGTGGCCGTGCACCATCGGTGCGGCCGCCGGGGCGTCGTGCATCCTGTGCGCGGACATGGCCGCATCGGCGTCATGGCCAGATGGAGCGGTAAAGAGGGAGGCGAAGGGAAGCGGCGCGGCGCCGTAGGCGGCCCAGGTGCCATAAAGGCCGAGCGCACCGAAGCCGAGGGCAGCGATGAAGCCGCGCCTCTGGGTGAAATGCGGGTTTTCGGACATGAAC
>JARLIT010000339.1 GCA_031291575.1 Ancalomicrobiaceae bacterium | reverse complement strand
TCGACCCGCGCCGGGTGCTCCTGGCCGAATTGCAGCCCGGCGCCTTCGATGCGGCCGAGGGCATGGCCAGGAACTGGCATTGGTGAAGCATGCGGGCGAGCCGGTCCGATTGGCCCGGCTCCAGTCGCGTCGTCCGGCACCTGCTGGGCAGGGGTGCTTGCACGCATGGTTGCCTGCGGCGGCGGGATAGGGCATTTTCGCGCGATGACCGACGCAAGCTGCATCACCTCCCGCAATTGGTGGCGCTCCAACTAGGAGCGGCGCGTCGGTATGTTTGCAATCGACCCCTGCCGCCGCGAGAAAGGCTGGCACGGTCGTATTGTATTCCTGACCTCTTTTTCGTGGCGGCTCCCTTTCTGGAGAACGTCATGACCATGCCAATTCCCAATCGTCCCGTCATTCTCACCGGCGACCGCCCGACCGGGCCGCTGCATCTCGGTCACTATGTCGGCTCGTTGAAGAACCGCGTCAGTCTGCAGACCTCGCACCGACAGTTCCTGCTGGTCGCCGATTGCCAAGCCCTGACCGACAATGCGCATGATCCGGACAAGGTTCGGCACAATGTGCTGGAGGTTGTGCTCGACTATCTCGCCGTCGGCATCGATCCGGCGCTCACCACCATCTGCCTGCAATCGTCGCTGCCGGCACTGGCAGAGCTCACACAGCTCTATCTGAACCTCGTTACCGTGGCACGGCTCGAGCGCAATCCGACGGTCAAGGCGGAGATCGCGCTGCGCGGTTTCGGGCGGGACATCCCGGCGGGATTCCTCTGCTATCCGGTTGCGCAGGCGGCAGACATCACCGCCTTCAAAGCCGAGGTCGTGCCGGTCGGCGAAGATCAGGTGCCGATGATCGAGCAGACGGTGGAGATCGTCCGCCGGATTAACCGGCAGGTCGGTCGGCAAGTCCTGCCCGAGCCGCGGGCACTGATCCCGACGGTCGGGCGGCTGCCGGGCATCGACGGCAAGGCCAAGATGAGCAAGTCGCAGGGCAATGCCATCGGCTTGTCGGCCAGCTCTGAGGATATCCGCGCCGCCGTCCACGCCATGTACACCGATCCCGGTCACTTGCGCGTCGCCGATCCGGGTCAGGTTGAGGGCAACGCCGTGTTCACCTACCTCGACGCCTTCGGTGACCGGCAGGAGGTCGCGGCACTGAAGGCGCGCTACCGCCAGGGTGGGCTCGGCGACATGGTGGTAAAACGCCGGCTGGAGGAAATCCTGCAGGAGTTGATTGCCCCGTTCCGCGAACGGCGGCGGCACCTTGCCGATGATCCTGTCTTCGTTTTGAACATCTTGCGGCGAGGCACCGAGACGGCGCGCGAGGTGACGGACGCCGTGCTCGACGACGTCCGCCGCTCATTCGGCGTCTTCACCTTTGTCTGAGGATTGCCGCCGTTCAGCGTCCCTCGCGCCACCAGGTGGCGACGACCGAGCCGACGAGGAGGATCAGTCCGGCCAGCCCCAGGAACACGCCGATGCGGTCGACGCCTTTGAGGATGCTCGCCTGCGTCTGGCGGATGCCGATCCAGTCGCTGCCGGCGAGCACCGAGCCGGCCGACAGGGCTAGAACGCGCGGCGGCGAGACCGAGCCTTCGCGCACGATGCGGCGGATCGAGCCGCCGGTCTCCTTGACGAGGGGCGCCAGGATCCGATCCGTCGAAATGACGTCGGTGAATTCGCGCGGATTGGCGGGGCCAACCGAGGCAAGCGCGGTCAAGGTGCCGTCGGTGACCCGCCACAGTCCCATCTCGCGGGCCGGCACCTCGGCTCGCCACAGGCCGGGCTCGGCTTCCGACAGCATCACCTCGGATGTCTCGCCGGTCGGCTTGACGAGTTGCACGGGCTTGACCTGATCGGCCAGCGTCTGCCGTTCGACGACGATGTCGCGGCCGCGTGACGTCAGGCGTAGCGCCTCCTCCTCGAGGTCCGGTTCCTTCATCAGCCAGTGTGCCAAGCGCCGCAGCAAGACGCCGTGCGGGCCGCCGCCCTCGTAGCCGCGCGCCCACAGCCAGACGTGGTCGGAGGTGAGCAAGCCGACGCGGCCCTTGCCCTCGCGCGACAGGATCAGCAGCGGTTTGCCGCCCGGGCCCTGCATGACTGGCGTGCCGGCCGATTCCGTCACCTCGATCATGCGGAACCAGCGGCTCCAATGCGGCGGATCGAAATTGGCGCCGGGCAGGTCGCGGGTGACCGGATGGCGCTTGCCCAACGGGCTGACCATGGCGAGGAACGGTTCCTCGAACACCTTTCCGGTCGGATCGGCGGGCATGATGTTGGAGAGGGGCGTGCGGAACAGCGAACCGGCGCCGTTGAAATCCGGGCCGGCAGCGACCAGCACTGCTCCGCCATCGCGCACGTAGCGGGCGACGTTGTCGTAGTAGAGCGCCGGCAGGATGCCACGCCGCTGATAGCGATCGAAGATGATCAGGTCGAAGTCCTTGATCTTCTCCTGGAACAATTCGCGCGTCGGGAAAGCGATCAGCGACAGTTCGTTAATCGGCGTGCCGTCCTGCTTTTCCGGCGGGCGCAGAATGGTGAAATGCACGAGATCGACGGAGGCGTCGGATTTCAGCAGGTTGCGCCAGGTGCGCTCGCCGGCGTGCGGCTCGCCCGAGACGAGGAGGACGCGCAGGTGCTCGCGGATGCCGTCGATGATGGCAATGGCGCGATTGTTGATCGGGGTCAGTTCGTCGGCAAGCGGCTCGGCCTCGACCTCGAAGATGTTGTCGCCGCCATGGGCGACCTTGACCTTCACCGCGGTCCGTTCGCCAGCGCGGACGTTGATCCTCGTCGTTTCGATCCCGTCCCGGCGAATGGTGACCTTCACCGGGCGGGCCTTCGCCGGATCGACGCCCGCATCAATGACGCGGAAGGACAGCGTCTGGTCGGAGCCGACGAGGCCGAAGCGCGGCGCATTGTCGATCGCCACGCGGCGGTCGACCTCGCCGTCGTGGCCGGAGAGAAGGACGTGCAGAGGGGCGTCGAAGCCGAGCGTGGCGCGCGCCTTCGGCACGTCGTGCACCTGGCCGTCGGTCAACAGGATCGCCGCGCCGATGCGTTCGGGCGGCACGTCGGCCAGCCCTTGGGTGAGCGCGGCGAAGGCGCGCGTGCCGTCGGCGTCGGCGGCATCCGACGTCACGTTCACTTCGCGCAGGTCGATGGCGGGAAGCCGCTGCAGCTCAGCGACCAGCGCCTGCCGCGCCGCCTCGGTTTCCTTCGTCCGGTCGGCGAGCGTCTGGCTCTGGCTGCGGTCGGTGACGAGCGCGACGACGGTCGGCAGCGCTTCGCGATTCTCGTGGTCGACGGCGGGGTCGAGGAGGGCGAGGAGGAACAGGATCGTCGCTGCAGCGCGCATCCAGCCGCCGGGCAGACGCCTGAGAAGGCCGTAGAGGCTCAAGGCGCCGACAAGCAGCGCGGCGGCGATGATGAGCCAGGTCGGAATGAGGGGTGCGAACTCGACGGACAGATGCATGTCACTGACCCAGCCGTTCGAGGAGCGCCGGGACATGCACCTGGTCGGCCTTGTAGTTGCCGGTCAGCGTGTACATGACGATATTGACGCCGACGCGGAAGGCGATTTCGCGCTGGCGCGGATCCGGCGGCACGGTCGGCAGCAGAAAATCGCCGTCGTCGCTGATCGCCCAGGCGCCGGCCAGATCGTTGGAGGTGATGATGATCGGCGAGACGCCGTCGCCGGGTCGGACCGGCCGTTCGGCGGCTTCGGCCGGGGTCTGCGCCGGCGTGGCTTCGACCCAGGTCTCGCCTGCGTCGAAGCGACCGGGGAACGTCTGCAGCAAATAGAATGACTTGGTCAGCACGTGGTCGCCCGGAACCGGTTCCAGTTCGGGAATGTCGAGCCCGGCGAGGATGCGCCTGAGCGCCTTGGTCTCGGGTGTTGCCCGGCCGAGCGCCTTGTCGGTCGGCTGGCTGAGCGCGTCGCGGGTATCGAACAGGATGGTGCCGCCGCCCTTCATGAAGGCATCGATGCGAGCGAGCGCCTGGGCCCCGGGGGCCTGCGCCCTGGCGTCGACCGGCCAGTAGAGGAGGGGGAAGAAGGCGAGCTCGTCCTTCGACGGATCGACGCCGAGTGGCGGTGCCGGTTCGAGCGCTGTGCGTTCGGTGAGGAGCCGGGTCAGGCCCTCGAGGCCGCGTCGCGACGTCTCGTCGATCTCGGCGTCGCCGGTGATGACATAGGCGAGTCGTGTGCCGAGCGCCGCCTCGCGGTCGAAGCGGTCGGCGGCCGCCTTGTCCGTCGATGGCTTATCCGGCGATGGCTTGGCGGGCAGCGGCTTGTCCGGGGAGAGGCGCGGCGAGGTAGCGGCCGGAGGCATGGATTGCTGGGCCTCAGCCGGTGGCGATCCGACAAGGCCGAATGCCAGCAGCCCCAATCCGACGGCGATCGCCGCGACCGCCCGTCGCCGGCGACGGGAGAAGGCGCCCGATAGGAGGAGGACGGCGATGGAATCAAGCGCCAGACAGAAAAGCGCCGCGAGATAGACGACGGGCTTCAGGTCGGTTGGGCCTTCCACCGCATAGCTCACGATGGTTGCGTCATGGAACTCCGCCACGTCGATCGGTTGCAACCTTTCCTCAGGGCGCAACGGTTCGAGCGCGACGAAGGCTTCCTCGCTGCCGTAGAGGCCGGGCGGATGTTCGCGGCTCGCCGCGAGCCGGGTCGCCGTCTCGGCGATGGGCTTGGCTTCGGCCGACGGGCTTGCGGTCCGGCCGTAGGCATCGAGGAGGCGCAGGGGGGGCAGCACGTGCTTTGCCTCTTCGGCGTCGGGCGCCAAGTCGCCGGTGTGGGCGGTGGCGGCGGAGAAGGCGACGATGCGGCGCAGCATCTCGACGAAGGAGCCGGACAGCGGCAGGTTCGACCACGACGTGTCGGCGGTAACGTGGAACAGCACGATCCAGCCGTTGCCGAGCCGGTCGGCGGTCACCAGCGGGGTGCCGTCGGCAAGCGAGGCCCAGGTCTTGCGGTTCAGGTCGGGGTTCTGTTCGGCCAGCACCTGGCGGGAGACCGAGACATCCTTCGGCACGGCGAGGGCCGCGAACGGACCGCTATTGGAAAAGCCGGCCAGCGCCTGCGGCTGCGACCACGATAGAGCGCCGCCGAGCGTGCGCTCGCCCTGGCGCAGGTCGACCGGGATCAGCAGGTCGCCACCCTTGCCGGCAGCAAGCCGGGGGCCGGCAAAGCGGACGAGCACGCCGCCCTTTCGGACCCACGCTTCGAGATTGGCGGCCGTCTCGCCCGGAAGCGTGCCGACATCGGCCATGGTGATGACCGAGACGTTGGCGCGGGTGAGGTCCGCGACCGACTTGGCGAGATCGTCGCCCGGTGGTCGGCGGATGTCGGCGAAGGGGGCGAGCGCGGCTTCGAGATAGTGCGTCGGGGAGAGGAGCGGCTGGTCGAGATCGGACGTCGTGCCGGAGACGACGCCGACGGCGCGCCGGCGCCAGCGCTCGTCGAGAAGCTGCACGGCGCCGACATGGCCTTGGCCGGCAATCTCGATACGGGCGATGTCGTTCCGGAGTTCGGTCGGCAGGTCGAAGGTGCCGGTCGCCGTTGTCTTGCCGGCATCGAAGCGGGCGTCGGTCTCGGCGATGACGCGACCCTTCGGATCGAAGGCAGTCAGTCTCTGCACCGCGGGGGCTTCGGCTACCGCACGGACCGCGGTGACGCTCAGGGACTTCAAGCCGTTGTCGGTGGCGGCGAGCCCGAAGGGGAGCGGGCTGCCGCCGACGTGCAGGGTCAAGGGCGCGCCGGGTGCGATATCGGCGAGGCCCTGGCCGAACAGACCGCCGCCGGCATCGGCCAGCCCGTCGCTCAAGAATTCGATCGACCCTGGCGGGACCTTCTCGGCGCTCTTCTTCAACGACGCGAGCAGACCGGTGCGATCGGGCACCCAGGCGCGCGGCTCGAGCGCCTGCAGGCGCGAGCGGATCTCGGCAACGCTCGCCGGCTCGACGGACTGCGACGGTCCGTCGGCGGTGGCGACGAGCGCGACGGGGCGGCCGTGGGCGCCGGCGTGGTCAAGGAGCGACAGGGCGAGCGCCTGGCGCTCCTTCCACGTGGGCGCCGACGCCCAACCGTTGTCGATGATCAGCCAATAGGGGCCGGAGGCGGCGTCGGCACTCGTCTCGGGCCGCCAGATCGGCCCGGCAAGCGCCAGGATCAGCGCGCCGGCCAGCATCAGCCGCAGCAGCGTTAACCACCACGGGCTGCGGTTCGGTGTCTCCTCGGTCTTGACGATGTCGGCCAGAAGCCGCGTCGGCGGGAAGGCGATCTCGCTCGGGCGCGGCGGTATGAAGCGCAGCAGCCACCAGATGGCGGGCAGGAGGACGAGCGCGGCAAGCAGCGCCGGTGCGGTGAAGCCGAGCGGCAGGAGGCCCATCACGTCAGTGCCTCCGGCAGAAGCGCGTCGCCCGCGTCAGGCAGCAGCGCGTGATGACCGGGCATGGCGAGGCGCGCATGCAGGGCAAGCAGCGGCTCGGCGGCTGAGCGGTCGGTATGGTGCAGGATATAGCTCCAGCCCAAGCGGCGGGCGAGCGCCTTCAGCTCCTCGCGTTCCGCGTCGAACTTGGCGCGATAGGCCGCGGCCCAGCTCTCGGCGCGGCCGGCGAGGATGCGCTCGCCGGTTTCCGGATCGCGGAACTCGATGCGCCCGACGAAGGGGAAGGTTTCCTCGGCCGGGTCGAGCACCTGCACGATGTGGCCGCGCGTGCCGGCCGCCGCGATATCGATCAGCGTCGGGGCGATGGCAGCGATCCCGTCAAGGAGGTCGCCGACGACGATCAGATCCTGGAAGCGGCGGAAATCCTGTCCAGCCGGCAGGATCGGTCCGTGTGGCAGCCGGGTGAGGGCGCGGGCGACGCGTTCGAGCGCCCGACGATCGGGGGTGGGCAGCATCAGGCCGGGCAGTCCGACGCGTTCGCCGCCGCGGGCCAAGAGGTCGGCGACCGCCAGCAGGATGACGACGGCGCGATCGCGTTTCGTCACACGCGCCAGATCGGAGCGATAATCCATCGATGCCGACAGGTCCG